>NZ_CALNWV010000049.1:0-17779 GCF_940793045.1 Neisseria sp. Marseille-Q2251 | reverse complement strand
TTATTCGGCAATATATTGAGCAGCAAAATACGCCTGACTGAAATTGAACGTTTTTAGGACTGCTTCGCAGTCCTCGCCTGATATCTCCGCCGTAAACGGCGAAGTTTTACGGCGCATTCGGATAAAAACAGACAAAGCAGCCCAAGAATATTCAAAAAATATCTTCGGGTTCAATATTTATATCAAGCCTTCATTATAAAAATAATATAAATATCCCATTTATTAATTATATTACTGTCAATACTCTGATTTTGTGCTATATTGTGACGAAATAACCATTATTCAGAAATGGAGAAGAAAACTTATGAAAACCGCCTCCAATTTCATCCGCGACGACATCAAAGCCATGTCCGCCTACCGAATTGCCGACTTACCTGAAGGCTTCATCAAGCTGGATGCAATGGAAAGTCCGTATCATCCGTTTGCCCGTTTTCCCGAGCTGTCAAACGAATGGCTGCGGCTGATTGCCCAAGCGCCGATTCAGCTTTACCCTAATCCTGCCGCCAGCGGGCTGCAGGATACTTTAAGAAAAGCCTTCGATATTCCTGAAGCCGCCGCCATCGCTTTAGGAAACGGCTCGGACGAGTTAATCCAATTCTTGACCCTGCTCGTTGCACAATCAGGCGCGACCATGCTTGCGGTAGAGCCGAGTTTCGTGATGTATCGGCACAATGCCGAGCTGTACGGCATGAATTACGTCGGCGTGCCGCTTAATGAAGATTTCACGCTTGATTTGCCCGCCGTTTTATCCGCCATTAAAAAACATCAGCCCGCGTTGATTTTCATTGCCTATCCGAACAATCCGACAGGCGTTTGTTTCCGCCGCGAAGAAGTCGAAGCCATTATCCGCGCGACGCAGGGTATCGTGGTTGTCGATGAAGCATACGGCGCATTCAGCTGCGACAGTTTTCTGCCACAGGCGGGCAGCATCGAAAATCTGGTCGTGATGCGCACCATCAGCAAAATCGGTTTTGCCGGTTTGCGCATCGGCTATGCGGCAGGAAGCCCTACCGTAATGGGCGAGCTGGCGAAAATCCTGCCGCCCTACAATATGAACCAATTAAGCTTGGCGACCGCCAAATTCGCCCTGCAACACCACGACGCGATTCAGACGACCATCGATATTTTAAAAGCCGAGCGCGAACGCGTTTTCAGCGAATTGTCCGCCATAGGTCGTCTGAAAGCCTTCACCAGCGAAGCGAATTTCATTACCGTGCGCGTTCCCGATGCAGACGCATTGTTTAACACGCTTAAAGAAAACCGCATCCTGATTAAGAAACTCCACGGCACGCATCCGCTTTTGGCGCAGTGCGTCCGCATTACCGTCGGCAGTCCCGAGCAAAACGATGCCGTACTGGATATTATCCGCAAGCTTTATGCCTGACTTTTTTAAAACCCCACAGAGAGTAAAATTATGACCATCACTCAACTCCACCTTGCCAATTTCCTGCAGCTTGTCGAAGAAGCAGGCTCGCTGACCAAACTTGCCCGCAAATGCGGTTACGACAACGCGGCATCCCTGTCCCAACTGAAACGCCGCCTTGAAGAGCAGGCAGAAGACGAAAAAGCGCGCGGCATCCGCCCCAGCCTTGCCGCCAAACTCGAAGCCGGCATGCACAAACGCAAAGGCTGGTTAAACCGCGACCACAGCAAAGATAAAGAAAAAGCCGCAGCCGCTGAAGCCGCCCGCCAAGAGCGTGCCGCCCAAGCTGCCGCAGTCGCCGCACCGGCATTCCATATGCCCGCAGAAGGCCGCGCAGTCAGCATCACCCGCAACACCAGCGAAACCCAAATCACCCTCAACCTCAATCTTGACGGCACCGGACAATACCGCCTCGACACCGGCGTCCCCTTCCTTGAGCATATGCTTGCCCAAGTCGCCCGCCACGGCATGATCGACCTCGACATCACCTGCAAAGGCGATTTGCACATCGACGACCACCACACCGTAGAAGACATCGGTATCGTACTCGGTCAAGCCCTGAAACAAGCCTTGGGCAGCAAAGCCGGTATCCGCCGCTACGGTCATGCCTACGTTCCGCTCGACGAAGCCTTGAGCCGCGTTGTCATCGATCTCTCCGGCCGCCCAGGACTCGTCTACAACATCGACTTCACCCGCGCCCTCATCGGACGTTTTGACGTTGACCTGTTTGAAGAATTCTTCCACGGCGTCGTCAACCACAGCATGATGACCCTGCACATCGACAACCTCAGCGGCTGCAACGCCCACCACCAAGCCGAAACCGTATTCAAAGCCTTCGGCCGCGCCCTGCGCATGGCGGCAGAATACGACCCGCGCATGGCAGGACAAACCCCGTCCACCAAAGGCACTTTGAGCGACGAATCCGTTGCCGTTGAAAAAGAAGAAGCGCAAAGCGAAGAGTAATCCGCTTTAATGAAAAAAAGGTCGTCTGAAAACCGAGAAACAGGTTTTCAGACGACCTTTGCATTTGCAGCAGGCATTGTTCAAAACGTAAGTCGGTAAAACATCGCAAATGAAAGCAGAAAGCATCTGCCCCGCCTCTTTCCCGCATTGATGTAAATCCATCTTAAATCGCAGACAACCCAAAATAAAAATCCATAGCCCAAATCTCATCCACAGATTCCGCTCTTCAAAAGCATCTCGTCAAACCACACACCTTGTTTACCTATCATTACCCACAAACCCCAAAAAGGTCGTCTGAAAACAGGCACGACAGGTTTTCAGACGACCTCAGATTTGTCAAACCCGCCCGATTTATGGGAAAATCGCACGATTGAATTTAACGAAGGGCGACACCGTGTTAGACAGAGAAGGCTATCGCCCCAATGTCGGTATCATCTTAATCAACAACCGCAACGAAGTCTTTTGGGGCAAGCGTGTGCGCGAACATTCTTGGCAGTTTCCGCAAGGCGGCATCAAACCGGGCGAAAGTCCCGAAACCGCCATGTACCGCGAGCTGTACGAAGAAGTCGGGCTGCTGCCGCAACACATCAAAATCGTCGGCAGAACGCGCGACTGGCTGCGTTATGACGTGCCGAGCCACTGGGTACGCCGCGAATGGCGCGGTTCGTATCGCGGGCAGAAGCAGATTTGGTATCTTTTACGGCTGGTCGGGCGCGACAGCGACATCAA
Source organism: Neisseria sp. Marseille-Q2251 (assembly GCF_940793045.1). Classification (NCBI taxonomy): domain Bacteria; kingdom Pseudomonadati; phylum Pseudomonadota; class Betaproteobacteria; order Neisseriales; family Neisseriaceae; genus Neisseria; species Neisseria sp. Marseille-Q2251. The sequence continues at coordinate 14,664 of NZ_CALNWV010000049.1, read as the reverse complement.
TCTGCGCGCCTGCCACCATCCCGAATTTGACGGCTGGCGTTGGCACCAATATTGGGCTCCCGTTGACGAAGTGATTGATTTCAAACGCGACGTTTACTTGGGGGCATTGAAAGAACTCTCCTCCCGCTTCCTGCGCGGCATGGAAAGCTACGAAGACTTTACCGCGCGCCTGCCTTTTGACAACCGATAAAACAACGAAACACAACGCTTTCAGGTCGTCTGAAAGCGTTGTTCTTCCTTTCAGACGACCTCTTCCCCTATGACTAAAAACAACCAATACAGCGAATCCAGCATCACCGTCCTCAAAGGCTTGGAGCCGGTCAAAGAACGTCCCGGCATGTACACCCGCACCGACAGCCCGACCCACATCTGCCAAGAAGTCATCGACAATGCGGCGGACGAGGCGTTGGGCGGTTTCGCCACTGAAATCGACGTGCGCATCCACGACGACGGCTCGCTTTCCGTACACGACAACGGACGCGGCATTCCCGTCGGGCTGCACCCTGTCGAAGGCGTACCCGTGGTCGAACTCGTGTTTACCCGTCTGCACGCGGGCGGCAAGTTCAACAAAAAAGACGGCGGCAGCGCGTATGCTTTTTCAGGCGGCCTGCACGGCGTGGGCGTATCCGTCACCAACGCCCTCTCCACTCGCCTCGAAGTAACCGTCAAACGCGAAGGCAAAATCCACCGCATCGTGTTTGCCGGCGGCGACGTGGTCGAACCGTTGGCGGAAGTGGGTAAATGCGCCGTCAAAGACAGCGGCACCGAAGTACGCGTCTGGCCGGACGGCAAATATTTTGAAAGCCCGAATTACAGCATCCCCGAACTCGAACGCCTGCTGCGCGCCAAAGCCGTTCTGCTGCCGGGCGTGCGCGTTTCCCTGACCCGTCCGGTCAAAGGCGAAGACGAAGCGCACACCCAAACCTGGCACTACCCCGACGGTCTGAAAAGCTATCTGACCGACCTGATTGCCGACGCGCAGGAAGCCGTGCCGCTGTTCTCCTGCGAAAACTACATTTCAGACGACCACAACGGCGATTTCAGCATCGGCGAAGGCGCCGCGTTTGCCCTGACCTGGCTGGAAGAAGGCTCGTGCGCCAACGAAAGCTACGTCAACCTCATCCCCACCCCGCTGGGCGGCACGCACGAAGCAGGCTTGAAACAAGCCGTGTTCAACGCCGTCAACAACTTCATCAACCTGCACAACCTCCTACCGCGCGGCGTGAAAGTGCAAAGCGACGACGTGTTCGGCAAAACCGCCTTCGTCCTCTCCGCCCGCGTCCTCGATCCGCAGTTCCAAGGCCAGACCAAAGACAAGCTGACCAACCGCGACGCGTTGAAACTTGTCGCCGCCGTATCGGGCGACCCTTTGGAATTGTGGCTGAACCAAAACGTGGACTTCGGCAAAAAAATCGCCGAACTCGCCATCCGTCAGGCACAGGCGCGGATGCGTTCGGTTAAAAAAATCGAAAAGAAAAAAGGCAGCGGCGTCGCCGTCCTGCCCGGCAAACTGACCGACTGCGAAAGCGAAGACATCCGTGAAAACGAACTCTTCCTCGTCGAAGGCGATTCCGCCGGCGGCTCCGCCAAACTCGCCCGCGACAAAGCCACACAAGCGATTTTGCCCCTGCGCGGCAAAGTGCTCAACAGCTTTGAAGTCCACCCCGACCAACTCTTCGGCAACGCCGAAATCCACGACATTTCCGTCGCCATCGGCGTCGATCCGCACGGCATCAACGACAATCCCGATTTAAGCGGCCTGCGCTACGGCAAAATCGCCATCCTGTCCGATGCCGACGTGGACGGCTCGCATATTCAAGTTTTGCTGTTGACCCTGTTCTACCGCCACTTCCCGAAACTGGTCGCCGACGGACACATCTACGTCGCCCAGCCGCCGCTGTTCCGCGTCGATGTCAACGCCCAAGGCAAAAGCAAACCCGCCCGCAAATTCTATGCCCTCGACCAAAACGAACTCGACAGTATTTTAGAACGGCTGCAAAAAGAAGGCGTTAAAGAAACCGCCTATTCCATCAGCCGTTTCAAAGGCTTGGGCGAGATGAACCCCGACCAGCTCAAAGACACCACCATGCACCCCGACACCCGCCGCCTGTTGCAGGTACAAATCCCCGAAGGCGCGGATGACGAAACACGCGACATCTTCGTCAAACTGATGGGCAAAGGCGAAGCCGCCGCCCGCCGCGCATGGATGGAACGGGAAGGCGATACGGCGGAATTGGATATTTGATGCTATTCGTTTGAAAAGCGAAAGGTCGTCTGAAAATTTCAGACGACCTCTGTTGCAAATAGCGGCGTTATGGTTGCCCGCCATCGCGGATTTCCAGACTGTCCACCCGGCTGCGCCGCTCTGCGCCGCAATTCTGGTTGTGCACCAGGATGCCCGGATAATCGACACAGTAGGTATGGTAATCCTCGACCTCGATGTTGTAGACCGTGGTGCGGTAGCGGCGGTAATGCCGTTGTCCGTCCTCATCCACATACAGCAGGTTCTCGTCATTCGGCACATCCGCCCAATCCAATGTCGGGCAATTCAGCGATTCGTCAGTTAGAACCATCTCATAGCTGTTGCCTAAGTCCGACTCTTTCCAGCCGTAAGCCAGGTTGATCGGCTGCGCCCAAGCCTGATCGGTATCGCGGTAGACATACAGCGGGCGGTAATCCTCCACCACGTAATAATCGTTTTCAAGGCCCAGAACTACGTCGCCGCGCTCGAGCTGGTCGGCGCGCTTCCACACCGGCTGTTCGTACAGCCGCATTTCATAGGGCGTGTGCTTAAATGCCCACAGGGCTTCGTATCTCGCCCTGCTTTCATCTCCGGCAAACACATATTCGCCATCGTCGTAATCGCAGCCCTTCCAATAGGCACCGAGCTTACCGAATTTGGGATGCTCAAGAATCAGGTTGATAACCACGCCATACACGCAGAATGGGTGGTTGGGAGTAGCAACCAATCCCCCTCCCCCCCTGTTCCGTTCAGGGAATTGGGAAAATCTTAACATCACCACTTCTTTGTCTTCATAACGGAAGGTATTTACCACCCGCTTGGGCACGGCCTCGCCGATGCCGTTTTCCGGCCGCGACATCACCAAATCGCCTACCTTCAGTTCGTCTATCGGCGTCCAGCCTTCTTCCGTTTCTACCAAGGTGCCCTTCATAAAGCAGCCCATGCCGGAGGATAGGGCGTTTTCTACGGCGTGTTGTCCATTCAATTTGTTCATATTGTTTCCCGAAATTGTGTTTTTAAAAGTTTCTGATTAAAGGAGGTGGCTATATAGACACCTCGTATCACTTGTAAGGTCGTCTGAAAACGGATTTGGGTTTTCAGACGACCTTTTTACATTATGCTGCCAAACAGGGTTAAAAAATCATGCAGTAATCTTCAAAAAGCCGAATAGAAGGCATTTCCATATTATTTCCTTAACGATTGGTCAATATGCATATTTTAAATGAGAAAATATATTTATGGCTGACAAAGACCGTTTTCTTGATAATAATATTGACCCTGACTCAGAATGAATCGAAAACATAAAAGGTCGTCTGAAAGCCAATCGCCTCAAACCATCATCTAAGGACATTCATAAATGGTACGCCTTCCCTCATCTCTATTATTGCTCATCACCGGTCTTTCACTTACCGCCTGCGGCTCTAGCATTGATTACGACCGTCAAGGATTGGCGCGCAGCAAACAAATGTGGCAGCAGCGGCTGGACAGCCTTCCAATCGGCGCAACTGAAGCGCAACTGCGCGACTGGCAAACCAAATACGGATTAAAACTGGCGTTTCAAGAACCTGACCATTATTACAGTTCCAACCTACCCGAAGGCCATTTCCCCGTAAAAAAACATTGGTCCAAATTCAGTCCTTGCGATGCTTATTTCTTATCTTTAACCATCCAAACCAACGAGCAAAAGCAAGTGGTTAAAAAAGAACTGAAAGCCTTAGGCAGCTGCATATAAACCGTCTATGATTCAGGTCGTCTGAAATCCAAAATCCGTTTTTCAGACGACCCGGACTTCAGATTGAAACTTTATCCATCATCAACATAAACCAACCCTCATCAATAAAGACTACAACATGAATTATCGCGAAATCATTAACGAACTAAATGAAAACCTACATGCATTTCCCGAAGCTGAAACCGTGTTTTCCGAAAAGCAGCCCTGGTTGAAAGAACATTTTCTGCCTTGTATCAGTATCGACTTAGTGGAAATCAATCCCGAATGGAAAGGCATAACGCTGCATTTGATCAATCCGCAGGAACCGGGCGACGGCTTAATCGGCGAGCTGACGCAGTTCGCCCATAATGAATTTATCGGAATTAACTGGCTTTCATTCCGCTTGACTGAAGACAACCGTTACGAATTCTTGGGTGACGAGCGTTATTTTCTCCGCAGCCCGGCCAACAAACATTTGCTGACCGATCCGTATTTGGAAAAATATTTTGCCGAAAACCTGAAAAACTATGCCGAACAGAAAAAAGCATTTCAGGAAAAAACAGGGGATTACAACGGAGAGCCCTATTTCAGCAAGTATGACGGATTATTTCTGAACAGCTTGGGTGGAGAACGCATTGAAAGCAGCAACTGGTCAACCTCAGACGACATCCCGTCTGCTTACAAAATGACGCAAGATGAAGACGGGAACGTTACCATTACCCACAATGGCAATCGTTTTTACCATATCGCCTCAGCGTGCGGTTATTCCTATTCCCATGGCGCAGACAATATTGTCATGCTGTACGAGCCAATCAGCAGACTTGTTCTATTTACTTACGATTGGACATAAACCATGAGCGAATTAAACGACCAAACCTACGACACCATTTGCCGGCTTTGCGAACAAGGCGACACGTTGGCGGACGACGGGCAATACACCAAAGCACTCGACCTTTATTGGCAGGCATGGGATTTGTTGCCCGAACCGAAAACCGACTGGGAAGCGGCAACATGGATTCTGGCAGCCATCGGCGATGCGGATTTTTTGAGCGGCGATTTTGCCGCCGCGCACGAGCATTTAAGCCACGCCATGTATTGCCCGGACGCAATCGGCAACCCGTTTTTGCATTTGCGTTTGGGACAGGCGCAGTTTGAATTGGGCAATATGGAACGCGCCGCTGACGAGCTGATGCGTGCCTACATGGGGTTGGACGATGAAGCGTGGCTGGACGAAGATCCGAAATATCTGGATTTTTTAGCTACAGTGGCAGAAGGCATTGAAAACCACAGCCGAAAAAACAATTAGTCCGATATAGATTGCACTCTGTTTTTCAGACGACCCGAACTTCAAACCAGTTATATAGTGGATTAAATTTAAATCATGACAAGGCGACGAAGCCGCAGACAGTACGGCAAGGCGAGGCAACGCCGTACTGGTTTAAAGTTAATCCACTATAAAAGGTCGTCTGAAAACCAGCCACGCCTAAAACTCAAAAGGAATCCATCATGTACACTTGCACTTCCTGCGGCGAAAAACATGAAGACATGCCGGCGCTCTGCTTTGCCACTCCCGCCCCCTATGACCAACTCAGTGAAGAAGAACGCATTGCTTATCAAGCGGAATGCGATTCTGATTTCTGCATCATCCGCTATCCCGACCAAACCGACCGCTTTATCCGCGCGGTGCTGCTTATTCCGATTATCGGGCATGAGGAAACGCTGGAATACGGCGTGTGGGTATCCGTCAGCGAAAATAGTTTTAACGACTATCAAAGCGACTTTCACGACAATCCGGGAAACGTCGTTTATTTCGGCAGGATATGCAACCGGCTGCCCCCTTACGAATCCGACACCTTCGGCCTGCACTGCAATGTCGTTACCCAGCCCGACAACCGACGTCCCCTGCTGCAACTGCATCAAGGCAGCGAACATCCGCTGGTACGCGACTTTTATCACGGCATAGAATATGCCGAAGCACAGGCAAGGATAGAGGCGGCATTCGGTGCAGACGATTAAGGACCAAATGGCAAACCGTCCTCTGCTGAACGAAACCATGTCCGACAGCTCCCGCCTGTTCCTGCAACTGCCGCAAACCTGCCCGCCGTCGAGCCTGCTACGGCAAATTGTCCGCTTAGGCGGAATGCCTACCGACTTCGTATCGGATTGGGTTACGGGCGAAACGTGGATAGATTTCGGTTACAAGGGCTGGAAGTTCAGTATTCACAACCCATATGGTGAATATTGGTTTTTTGTCGAAAACAGCGAATGCCCCGAAGCTATATTGCAATCTATGATTGAGGTCGTCTGAAATCCAAAATCCGGTTTTCAGACGACCTCAAATAAGGATCAACATGAAATACAAAGACCTACGCGACTTCATCTCCATGCTCGAGCAGCAGGGCAAACTCAAACGCGTCGCGCACCCCGTTTCCCCGCATTTGGAAATGACCGAAATCGCCGACCGCGTGCTGCGCGCCGAAGGGCCGGCGTTGTTGTTTGAACAACCGATTAAGCCAGACGGTACGCGCTACGATTATCCCGTGTTGGCGAACCTGTTCGGCACGCCCGAACGCGTGGCGATGGGCATGGGCGCGGACAGCGTGTCCAAACTGCGCGAAATCGGGCAGACGCTGGCATATTTGAAAGAACCCGAACCGCCCAAAGGCATCAAAGACGCGTTTTCCAAACTGCCGCTGTTGAAAGACATTTGGAGCATGGCGCCGAACGTGGTGAAAAACGCGCCGTGTCAGGAAATCGTGTGGGAAGGTGAAGACGTTGATTTATATAAACTTCCGATTCAGCATTGCTGGCCGGAAGACGTTGCGCCGCTGGTAACGTGGGGCTTGACTGTCACGCGCGGACCGCACAAAAAACGCCAAAATCTCGGCATTTACCGTCAGCAATTAATCGGCAAAAACAAGCTGATTATGCGCTGGCTGTCGCATCGCGGCGGCGCGCTGGATTATCAGGAATTCCGCAAACTCAATCCCGATACGCCGTATCCCGTCGCCGTCGTGCTCGGCTGCGACCCTGCCACCATTTTGGGCGCGGTAACGCCTGTTCCCGATACCTTGAGCGAATACCAGTTTGCCGGACTGCTGCGCGGTTCGCGGACGGAGCTGGTGAAATGTATCGGCAACGATTTGCAAGTGCCTGCGCGCGCCGAAATCGTACTGGAAGGCGTCATCCATCCGAACGAAACCTCATTGGAAGGCCCGTACGGCGACCACACGGGCTATTACAACGAGCAGGACCATTTTCCCGTGTTCACGGTCGAACGCATCACCATGCGCGAAAACCCGATTTACCACTCCACCTACACGGGCAAACCGCCCGATGAGCCTGCCGTTTTGGGCGTGGCGTTGAACGAAGTGTTCGTACCGCTTTTGCAAAAGCAGTTCCCCGAAATCACCGATTTCTACCTGCCGCCCGAAGGCTGCTCCTACCGCATGGCGGTGGTCAGCATGAAAAAACAATACGCCGGACACGCCAAGCGCGTGATGATGGGCTGCTGGTCGTTCCTGCGCCAATTTATGTACACCAAATTCATCATCGTGGTGGATGACGACGTGAACGTGCGCGACTGGAAAGAAGTCATCTGGGCAGTAACCACGCGCATGGACCCCGTGCGCGACACCGTTTTGGTGGAAAATACGCCCATCGACTATCTCGACTTCGCCAGCCCCGTCAGCGGACTCGGCGGCAAAATGGGCTTGGACGCAACCAACAAATGGCCGGGCGAAACCGACCGCGAATGGGGACGGGTGATCAAAAAAGACCCTGCGGTTACGGCTAAGATTGATGAGATTTGGGGGGAATTGGGGTTGTAAATCAAAGTGCAGGCTGCTTTTTGCGCATTCAAAACCAAAAAGCAGCCTGCACATTACAAAGGCCGTCTGAAAGCAGCGTTTCAACAAAATTTCCAAACAATATTAGGCATTTTTAGCATGGAAACACGAAAAACAGCCCGCCTAATCCTCCGCCCTTGGGCGCTGACCGATGCCGAAGCGGTGTATGAACAAGCTCGCAACCCTAAAATAGGGGCGATGTGCGGCTGGCATCCTCATACCAGTGTGGCGGAAAGCCGTGAAATTATTGAACACGTCCTCCGCAAGCCGCATAGTTTTGCCATTTGCTTGGAAGATAATCAAGCGATAGGCAGCATCAGCCTGCTTTTTCAAAACGATAGCAATCTGTCGCTAAACGACCATGAAGCGGAAATAGGTTATTGGCTGGGCGAGGATTTTTGGGGAAAGGGCTATGCAACCGAAGCGGTGCAATCAGTTGCCGCCTATGCTTTTGAGGAATTGTCTCTGGTGCGGCTTTGGGCTGGGGCTTATCAGAAAAATATCCCTTCGCAACGCGTGCTGGAGAAATGCGGATTTTATCCTCATCACACTGAAGAACACTTCTTTTCCAAGCCGACGGGCGAGACGCATAGGGCGGTAATATATGTGTTGGAGAAAGCGTAGTAGTCGGAATGTACTCGTAAAACAACATATCTTGCTTATTTGAGACCATACTAAGCATTAAAAGGGTCGTCTGAAATCAAGTTTTCAGACGACCCTTTTAACCAATAAAACTTTACAATAACTTATCTAATTATCGCATATTGCCGATACACCCCTGATTTAAAACTCATTCACTCTGAAGCAATCGCCCCGCCACCAGATACCCAAACCCGCCGCTGATATTTCGAACAGCATTTTTTTGGCTATATAAAGCATTACTTTACAGATTTTTTGATATAATTTTGCCCATCCGTTTAGATAAACCGTCGATACTTTCTCCGCGTGTTTTCAGACGGCCTATCAAAAATACAATTCGTTTCCCAAATAAAAGGCCGCCCGCTCTATGCACGAAACTTTCTCCCTCGCCCCCATCGTTATCGTCCTCCTCGTTTCCGTCATTACGGTAATTTATTGTCGTAAATTCAACATCCCTTCCATGCTCGGTTATCTTTTGGTCGGCTTTATCGCCGGTCCGGGTATGCTGAAGCTGATTCCGCAAGGTCATGCCACTGATTATTTGGGTGAAATCGGTATCGTATTCCTGATGTTCAGCATCGGTCTCGAATTCTCCCTACCCAAGCTCAAAGCCATGCGCCGTTTGGTGTTCGGGCTGGGCGGTTTGCAGGTCATTGTAACCATGTTGTCGATTATCGGCATTTTGATGCTGATGGGCGTCAGCTTTAATTGGGCGTTTGCCGCAGCCGGGGCGATGACCATGTCGTCCACGGCAATCGTTAGCCGCATCCTGTCGGAAAAAACCGAATTGGGACAGCCGCACGGTCAAATGGCGATGGGTGTCTTGTTGATGCAGGATATTGCCGTCGTGCCGCTGATGATCCTGATTCCTGCGCTGGGGGGTAATGGCGAAGAGGTCAGCCTGTGGGCGGCGCTCGGTCTTGCCGGATTGAAAATGCTGGTCACGCTGGGCGTGTTATTCGTCGTCGGCAGCAAGGTGATGTCGCGCTGGTTCAGAATGGTCGCCAAACGCAAGTCGTCTGAATTGTTTATGATCAACGTCCTGCTGGTAACCTTGGGCGTAGCTTATCTGACTGAACTGGAAGGCTTGTCGATGGCATTGGGTGCATTCGTCGCCGGTATGCTGCTTTCGGAAACGGAATACCGTTTTCAGGTGGAAGACGACATCCGCCCGTTCCGCGATATTCTGCTCGGTTTCTTCTTTATCACGGTCGGCATGAAACTGGATATCCAGGCTTTAATCGGCGGCTGGCAGCAGATTCTGATTTTGCTGGCAATTTTGCTGGTCTTGAAAGCATTGGTTGTCTTTTTCATCGCTTTGCATATGAAACATCCGATTGCGGATAGCTTGAAAACAGCCCTCTATTTAGCACAAGGCGGCGAATTTGGCTTTGTGATGTTAAACATCTCCAGCAAAATCAATATGGTGTCGCCCGAGCTGGAGCAGGCAGCTACGGCAGCGATTCTGTTGTCTATGATTATTGCCCCATTTATCTTGGGCAGCAGTGATGCCATCGTCAGCCGTTTTGTCAAATCAAGCTGGGACATGAAGGCATTGGATTTGCACAGTATGTTGGTGGAAACCATGAGCAAATCCGACCACGTCCTGATCATCGGTTTCGGACGCGGCGGTCAGACCGTCGGGCGCGTATTGGCTCAGGAAAACATCCCCTTCTTCGCCCTCGACCTCGATATCGGCAGGGTTCAGGTGGCACGCAATGCAGGCGAACCAGTCTCATTCGGCGATGCCAAACGGCGCGAAGTCTTGGAAGCGGCAGGTTTGGAACGCGCCAAAATGGTGGTCATTACCCTGAACAATATGCACGAAACCCAACATGTTCTCGACAATATTATGTCCCTGCATCCGAGCATGCCCGTGTATGTTCGGGCAACCAATGACGATTACGTTAAAACCTTTACAGACATGGGCGCGGAAGAAGCTGTATCCGATACCAAAGAAACCAGCCTGGTACTGGCAAGCTACGCCATGCTGGGCAATGGCGCGACCTTCAACCATGTTTATCAAACCATTGCCAACATCCGACACAGCCGCTACGCCTCTTTGGAAGGCTTGTTTGTCGGCAGTGATGATGAAAATGGATTTGACGACGGAGGCAAATCAGTCTGCCGCCACGCCTTCCCTCTGACAGGCGAAGCCCACGCCATCGGCAAGACTATTCGTGATTTGCCTTTGGATCACGCAGGTATCAAACTGCTATTCATCCGCCGCAATACAAGCAGAATAGAAAATCCTGACTTGGATTTGCAGTTGCAACCGAATGATATTTTAGTCGTCGCAGGCAAACAAGAGGAAATTATTTCTTTTGAAAACTGGAGTTTGCAAGGAAATACTTAATACACTAAAAAATAAAGCTTGCACAGCGGATGCTTTTTTGATTTAATAGCGTCTTCGCAAACGCAGCGACAAGGGTGATTAGCTCAGTTGGTAGAGCGTCTGCCTTACAAGCAGAATGTCGGCGGTTCGACTCCGTCATCACCCACCAAGTTTCCTTTCATTGTTGCAAAACAATGATGCGCGGTGGTAGCTCAGTTGGTTAGAGTACCGGCCTGTCACGCCGGGGGTCGCGGGTTCGAGCCCCGTCCGCCGCGCCAAATTTCAAAAATACTGACATCGTCGGTATTTTTTATTTTAGGGTGATTAGCTCAGTTGGTAGAGCGTCTGCCTTACAAGCAGAATGTCGGCGGTTCGACTCCGTCATCACCCACCAAGTTTCCTTTCATTGTTGTAAAACAATGATGCGCGGTGGTAGCTCAGTTGGTTAGAGTACCGGCCTGTCACGCCGGGGGTCGCGGGTTCGAGCCCCGTCCGCCGCGCCAAATTTCAAAAATACCGGCTTTTGCCGGTATTTTTTTGTGCGTAAGAAACGAATGTAGAAAAAGAGCGGTATTTAGTTTTTCAGACGACCTGTATTAGGAAGGTCGTCTGAAAATCTTCAATCAGCGTTCTCATCGCGTTCATCATACTTTCTCAGAAAAATCACTGTCCAAATTAAGCTGATTAAAATACTGCCAAAAAAGGCAATCTCAAAAAAAACAACCAAATCCCCGAGACAACCGACCCCACAATTTCCGCTATTGTCGCTCAGAAAAGCATTAATATAAGCGACGACATAAAGAATTGCCACAAACTCAGGAATAGCCATCAACCAAATACCTAAAACATTCAACCATTTCATCAGCGTTTTTCAACCTCGTTTTTTTCCATTTTAGGCAGCATGGTGGATGGTCCAGCGGAAGATATCATCCCTGCGGCAGCCACATATAGGCTGAACAGCCCGAATGCTGAAAAAGGAACGTTTTTCCAATTCACCAACCCCATTATCTGAAGAAGGAAGGAGGAAAAAATCCAATAATAAAATGCCGTCAAACCTGCCGCCTTCATCCTGTCTTTACTATTACATTTCAAATTCATCTTCTTGGCGGTATAACCGACAAAATAACTAGGAATACAATAAAGTAGCAACAAAAGTCCCAAAATCAATAGAGAAAATGGAAAAGCAAATTTCAAAAAGAAAAACACATCCGTCAGCAGGCTGGAAATATTTATTCTCTGAATAGGAAAAAGAAAAAAAATCAGCAATAACTGAATAATAAAAATCGGCAATCCCAATATTAAATTAGAGCGCGTGTAATTTCGATAAGGATTGAAATCTTTTTCTAGTGAATGTTCCATAATCTTTCTTCGTAAACTCTGCGAATAGCATTTACGCTAAACACTTATCCTTCTCTCTACAAGATTCGTATCCCTTTTCTTTTTAAAAGGTCGTCTGAAAATATTTAAGTAATATTCTTGTGACGTTTATTATCCTTTATTAGGAAAACTACCGTCCAAATTAAGCTAATCAACAAACTGCCAAAAAATGCAATCTGCAAAAAAGTATACAAATCTTCAAAGCAATTGACTTCACAATGTCTGCTATTGCTTTCCAAAAAAGGAGAAATCCAGCTGATAATATAAAGAATTGCCACAAACTCAGGAATAGCCATCAACCAAATACCTAAAATTTTCAATAATTTTATCAGCACTTTACAACCTCATTTTTTAGCATGAGGACAGTATATATGACGTTACGGTAAAAAACAACGTTCCTGCAATGGCCACATACAGACTGAACAACCTGAATACTGAAAAAGAAAAGTTCTGCGACAACATCTGAACGAGAATGAACGGAAAAACCAATAATAAAATGCTGTACAATCTGCCGCTGCTTTCAGATGACCTAATAGACTGTTGAGGCTTAACTCAATCTGCACTTGCTGCTTCGACAACTACATGAATATGAGCGCAGACTGAAAAAACCACCGAATGCTCCATAATCTTTCTTCGTAAACTCTGCGAACAGCATTTATTCTGCCCCGCCGCACTACAAGATTCGTATCCCATTTCTTTTTAAAAGGTCGTCTGAAAACGAAATTCACGAAGTAAATTACCGTTTACCCCTAAAAAAACCCCTCTTCCTGCAAAAATTTCTCCAATTTCTCCGCAAATACCTTATACCCAGCCGCATTGGCATGTATTTGATCGGATTTCAACTTTTCATCACTCAAAATTTCAGACCATGCGCCTTCAAAAAAAGGAATTTTGTATTGTTTGGCAAGCTCCTGATAAAGCGGGTGATCGCTCAAATGGCCGAACAATGCGCCGACGCTCAGGTGCGGTACGCCCACCAAGACGGCGGGGATATTTTCCTTCTGCACGCTTTCGATGGTTTCGGCAATATTGTTACGGGTTTCGGCTTCGGGCAATTTGCGCAGGAAATCGTTGCCGCCTATGCCGATAATCACAAGCTTGGGTTGGCGTTGCAACAGCGCGGGCAGGCGCGACAGGGCTTGTGCGGAGGTATCGCCGGAAATGCCGCCATTGATGATGTCCCAACCAGTCAGCTTTTGCAGTTGCGCAGGATAGGATTCGGCAGGGCTTGCGCCGTAGCCGTAGGTGAGGGAGTCACCCAAAGCAAGTACGGTACTGCCTGCGGCAATTTTCGTCTTCTTCTTGCCGGATTTACCGCCGCAAGCTGCAAGCAGTAAAACGCTTGTGTAAGTAAGGAATGTTCTTCGTGTGAGCATATTTTGTTTCTGATTCTTGAAAGTATCACGGAAGCTGCCGCGTTAATTTTGTACATCTAGATCTTGAAGATGGAAAGTGATAGGCATCCTAAATTTCATCCATACAGGTTTGCCATCTTTAACGTTAGGTAAAAAGATGCCTCCCATTGCCCCTTTCCTTGCCGCATTATCCAACATGTTAGAACCTGATCTTTTTATCACCTTGATGCTCTCCAATTTACCCTCCGGCGAAACTACGCCCCCCAATATAACCTCACCCTCATACCCATTTTCCCATGCTGCAGGAGGATAAGGAATGGTCATCCGTCGATATAAACCGCCTTCATAGTTGTCGTTTTCCCCATAGAGCAAGTAAATATGTTCAGCATAAGACGGAACGTTTTGACACACGCTCCGCACCTCGCCGTTTGCATCGGTTTGATCAGAGCAAGTTTGAGCAGGTTTATATCGCTTCGGACGCTTCTGCGCCAATGCAGCTTTGCACAATGCCGTTCCTGCCGACTTATCACGGCACACTGCGCCATCAACCCTGCCTTTTTTATTAATGACGGACCACACTGACAACACGCCGCCCTTACGTCCGTCAGGCGTCGGAACAACCACCACTTGCGGGTTCGCTGCCTGCGGACGTTTTAAGATTTTTTCAACAGGCGGCAATTTTTTGTCCGGCATGGTGGAACCTGCGGTCAGAGGAGTGGACAGCATCAAGAGTGTTAAAACGGATGGTTTGAACATGTTCATTTTTTGTATTCTTTATGTTTAATGATTTATCTTGCGGAGTGATTAAAAAGATTATGACATAGAAAATATGAAAAAGCTGAATTTTAAAGGACAAAGTTTGCCTCAAGGTCGTCTGAAAATAGTTATAGTGGATTAACTTTAAACCAGTACGGCGTTGCCTCGCCTTGCCGTACTATCTGTACTGTCTACGGCTTCGTCGCCTTGTCCTGATTTAAATTTAATCCACTATATTTCTGAAACCGGCAAAGCAAGTTGCCTCAAAACCCGTTTTCAGACGACGGCGGATTCGCATTTGAAGTGCAACTTTCCATAACAGAAAAAGGCCAGTATGAGGTAGCATACGGCCTTTCCTGCAAGAAAGATTGCCATGAGCTACACACAACTGACCCAAGACG
>NZ_CALNWV010000048.1:0-18359 GCF_940793045.1 Neisseria sp. Marseille-Q2251 | reverse complement strand
GCGGTTTGGCTGATGTTTTTGCATTGTTCGTAATAGTTTAAAGCTTTGTTTCTTAAGTCCGCAGAGTATGCCATGGTTAGACCTTAAAAGTTGAGTATTGTACTATTTTATTTTTAATTGACTATATGCAATGAAAGCTGGCTTGGGATAACTCAAGTAGCGTGGGCTTTGTCTGTGAACTTGCCGTTAAAAAGGTCGTCTGAAATTTTTCAGACGACCTTGTTTTATATAAACCAACGCGTTTATTCCCCGCCTTCAACACCTTCAACAATCTGTTTGAGGAGGTACAGTGCGTCTAGGGCTTCGCGGGGGGTGAGGTCGTCGGGGCGGAGTTGGTTTAGGGCTTCGGCGAGTGCGTGGTGGGCGGGGTGGGTTTCTTGGCTTGCGGCAGTTTGGGATTCGTCCGCTGTTTCGTCTTGGCTAAATCCGCTGTATTCGTTTTCAGACGACAGGGTGCTGAAGATGTCCAACTGCGGACGGACGGCGGCGGCTTGGGCTTCGAGTTCGTCCAGATGTTTTTGGGCGGCTTTGAGGGCGCGGTTGGGCAGGCCGGCGAGTTTGGCGACGGCGATGCCGTAGCTTTTGCTGGCGGGGCCGGGTTCGATGTGGTGGAGGAAGACGATGTCTTGTCCTTGTTCGAGTGCGGAGAGGTGCATGTTGACTGCCGTTGCGTGGGCTTCGGGCAGTTTGGTCAGTTCGAAATAGTGGGTGGCGAAGAGGCTGAAGGATTTGTTTTTTTGCAGCAGGTGTTCGGCGATGGCGTGCGCAAGGGCGAGGCCGTCGAAGGTGGAGGTGCCGCGTCCGACTTCGTCCATGAGGACGAGGGATTGGTCGGTGGCGTGGTGGAGGATGTAGGCGGTTTCGCTCATTTCGACCATGAAGGTGGAGCGGTTGGAGGCGAGGTCGTCGGAGGCGCCGATGCGGGTGAAGATTTGGTCGATGGGTCCGATTTGGGCGGCATCGGCGGGGACGAAGCTGCCGGTGTGCGCCATGAGGACGATGTGGGCGACTTGGCGCATGTAGGTGGATTTGCCGCCCATGTTGGGGCCGGTCAGGAGCATGAGGCGGTGTTTGTGGTCGAGGCGGGTGTGGTTGGCGGTGAAGTGGCGCACTTGTTGCTCGACGACGGGATGGCGGCCGTTTTCGATATGGATGACGGGGTAGTCGGCGAACTCTGGACAGACGAAGCCGCGTTCGGCGGCGGTGGCGGCGAAGGTGGAGAGTACGTCCAGCGCAGCGGCGGCTTTGGCGGCTTTTTGAAGCTGGGGAAGGATCGTCTGAATGTCTTTGAGGAGGGCTTCAAACAGGCGTTTTTCCAATGCCAATGCCTGCTCTTGCGCGGTCAGGACTTTGTCTTCGAAGGTTTTGAGTTCGGGGGTGATGAAGCGTTCGGCGTTTTTGAGGGTCTGGCGGCGTTGGTAGTCGGCGGGGGCTTGTTCGGCTTGAACTTTGGATAGCTCGATGTAGAAGCCGTGGACGCGGTTGAACTCGACTTTGAGGGTGGAGAGGCCGGTGCGTTCGCGTTCGCGCGCTTCGAGGTCGAGCAGGAATTCGTCGCCGTGGTTTTGGATGTGGCGCAACTCGTCGAGTTCTGCCGAATAGCCTTGGTTGATGACGCCGCCGTCTTTAAGCCAGACGGCGGGTTCGGGCATCACGGCGGCTTTAAGGGTTTCGGCGACAGGCAGGGTTTCGGGGAAAACGGCTTTGAGGGTTTCTAAGAGACTGCTGCCCTCGGCGGACAGTTCGATTTCGGACAGGGCAAACAGGCTGTCGCGCAGGGCGGCGAGGTCGCGCGGGCGGGCGTTGCCGACGGCGATGCGAGCGGCGATGCGTTCGATGTCCGCGATGTTTTTCAGACGGCCTTGCAGGGTTTCGTATTGCGAACCCAGCGCGGCAACGGCTTCTTGGCGGGCGCGGATGTGGGCGCGGCTGCGTAAGGGGTGGTGCAGCCAGAGTGCCAAGAGGCGGCTGCCCATGTGGGTGGCGCAGCCGTCGAGTATGGAAAACAGGGTCGGCGATTTTTTGCCGGAGAGGGTTTGCGTGATTTCGAGATTGCGGCGTGTGGCGGCGTCCATGCCGATATATTGGCTGTCGGTTTCGAGCGAAATGCCGTCTAAGTGTTGCGGCATCAGGTTTTGCGTCAGGCGGATGTAGTTCAACAGCGCGCCCGCCGCGCCGACGGCGGCTTCGTGTTCTTTGCCGTCCAAACCGAAGCCGTGCAGGTCTTGGCAGCCGAAGTATTCGGTCAACAACTTTGCGCCCGCGTCGGCGGCAAACTGCCATGAGTTCAGGCGAGTGATGTTGGCAGAGGTCGTCTGAAAACCATTAGGCAGGCTTTTGCCTTCGGGCAACAGGATTTCCGCCGCCTGCAAACGCGCCAGCTCGTCGGCAAGTTTGTCCGCCGTCGTCAGCTTGGTTTTGAATTCGCCGCTTTGCAAAGATGCCCACGCGATGGCGATGTGTTTTTTATCCGCGTTCACCGCCGCGATGCGGTTGGTTTCCTTGTCTTCCAAAAATGCCGCGTCGGTCAGCGTGCCGGGCGTAACGATGCGCACGACTTTGCGCTCCACCGGCCCTTTGCCCGCGCCGACTTCGCCCACCTGCTCGCACACCGCCACGCTTTTGCCCATCTTCACCAGCCGCGCCAGATACTGCTCCGCCGCGTGAAACGGCACGCCCGCCATCTTAATCGGCACGCTGTCCATCTGCCCGCGCGTGGTCAGGGTGATGTCCAACAGCTTCGCCGCTTCCACCGCGTCATCCAAAAACAGCTCGTAAAAATCGCCCATGCGGTAAAACACCAGCTTGTCGGCGTGCTGCGATTTGATGGCGAGATACTGCTGCATCATCGGGGAAACGGCGGATTTGCTCATGGGAATGCCTTGCAAAACGGAAAAGCCTTATTGTAGCAAAAGGTCGTCTGAAACCCTAAAACAAGGTTTCAGACGACCTTTTATAGTGGATTAACTTTAAACCGGTACGGCGTTGCCTCGCCTTGTCCTGATTTAGTTAATCCACTATATGTATGCCGCTTAGGGTTTTTCGTAAACGAAAATAATGTCCAAGTCTTTTTTCGGCAGGAAATTTTCTTTGACTGCTTGGAAGCGGTTCGGCCCGACTTTGCGCAGGGATTTGTCCCAGCAGAGCGACAGCACGGTATTGGGCTCGCGGTCTATGGTCAGGGTGAATTTACCGATGGGTTTTGCCCAGTTGGCACCTGTGGTCAGGATATAGCCCAAATGGTGATAGACCTTTTCTTCTTTCACATTTTTAAAGTTGTTGAGGAAGTTTTCATCCATGCAGTAAGCGTCTATAAATGCTTTGCTGTCTTTGGCTTTCAGCGAAGGCAGGAAGCTGCCGCCGACCAGCGGGGTATATTGGTGTTTAATTTCGGTGACGCTGCCGGCTTTGAAGGTTTGCTTCCAGCTGTAAATAATCTGCGACGACCAATAGGACAGTTCATCCGGCTGCTTGGGCAGCATGGATTGGACTTTGGCGGAGCGGCAGGCTCTGATTTTGCTGCCGATTTTTTCACCGTCTTGCTTTTGCGTCCAAGGGTGCATCAGTTCCTGATCGGTCAAACCGCATTTTTTCAAGTCGGCGGTCACGTCCACCAGCGAGCCATTACTCCGTTCAAAATAGGCACGGACGTGGGCTTGCGGGCGGACAGGTTTGCCGTCGGCGTAAATTCGGAAGCTGTCAACCAAGCCTTTGGTGTCGGCAAAGTCGGAATCGGTGAAAGCAGGGACAATCGGCAAAGGGAAAAGGACGGTTTCGGTAAGGTCTTGTGAGGAGGTGTTTTTAAACTGGTAATGTACGCGGATTTGTTTTTCGCTGATGTACAAATCTTCGCTCTGCATATCGATATGCGGATTTTTCAGATATTTGATGCCGCTTGTGCTGACTGTACCCATGCTGTCGTTGGCATGGGCTGCTCCGGCAAGCAGGAGGAGCATTAGGAAGGTATTGGGTTTCATGGGTTCAAAGTCCTTAAAAATAGGTCGTCTGAAACGGCATTTCAGACGACCTTCTTAACGAATCAGTATTTAATCCGCGCCTTTGAGCATTTTATTCAAAATAGGTACGAGTAGCAATAATACCAAACCGGTGATTACGCCTATGCCGCAAAGCATCCAGTAGAAATCCAGCGGGGCTTTCTTATCGAATCCTTCTTTGAACAACACGCCGCCCAAAGTGAAGCCCAACGAAAAGCCCAAGAAGTTGAGCGCGACCATTTGGGTTTTGAACATGGGCGGGGCGATTTTGGTGGCGATAGAAAGTGCAATCGGCGAGATCATCAGTTCGCCTATGGTGATGGCGAGCAAGATCAGCGCGAACACAATAATCGGCATGGGTGTCTCTGATGAAATATACGGTACGAATCCAAGATAGGATATGCCGACAACAATCATCGCCAACACGAATTTAAACGGGGTTTTCGGCTGATATTTGCCCATTTTCGTCCAAATCGCCGCCATCACGCCGGAGAAGAGGACGACCCACATACTTTGGATCGAGTCTTTCCATGCGACGGGGACAGTCCAGCCGAATAGGGTGCGGTCAACCGTTTTGTCAAAATACACCGTCGCCACGGTATAGACTTGGAACCAGACCGACCAAAACAGGCAGATGGTCAGAAACAGCGGGATATAGGCAATGATGTGGCGTTTGTTTTCAGACGACACATGGCTGCTGCCGAGCAGACGCGCGAAATAGGCAATGACGGTAAGAATGACCGTGCCGAGCAGGAATTTGGAGAAGTTGTCCAAATTGAGCGCGCCCGAGGCAATCAGGCTGCCGATAACCAAGACAATCAACACGGCGACTGCCACCGCGGTTTTCACTTTTTCAGGACGCAGCGGATTGGGCGCAGGCGTATGCGGCAGAAGTTTGCGCCCCACAGAGTAACGCCACAGCCCGAAAGCCATACCGACTGCCGCCGCGCCGAAGCCGTAGTGGAAACCCATCTTCGTTTGCAGCAAGCCTGTCAGGAGCGGGCCTAAAAAGCCGCCGATGTTGATGGAGATATAGAAAATCGAAAAACCGGCATCGCGCAGCGGCTTCATGTGATCTGCTTCATAAAGCGAGCCGACCATTGAGCTTGCCGACGATTTCACGCCGCCGCTGCCCAGTGCGATGAGTACCAAGCCGCACAAGAGCCCGTACAGACCCGGTGCGATTGCCAAAACGATGTGTCCGAGCATGACCACGATGCCGGAAATAAACAGCGTTCTCTCCGCGCCCCAAATCCGGTCGGCAAGCCACGCGCCGAGTATTGTCGACAAATAAACGCTGCCGCCGTATGCGCCAACGATGCCGCCGGCGAGCGACTCGTTTATGCCCAAACCGCCTTTATTGGCAGCGTAATAGAGATAGATCATTAAGATACCCTGCATCCCGTAAAACGAGAAACGTTCCCACAATTCGATGTGGAACAGGGTAGAAAGCTGGATGGGATGCCCGAAGAAGGTTTTTTCCTTATGGGCGGAATGGTTGTCAGACATATTAAAGTTCTCCTGTTGGCAGAGGTTTGGCAGACGTACTGCCCCGGCGGAAACCTGCCCACCTCCACCGGCATTTTCAATATTTTTCTTAGAGTGGGTGCGTGCCTAAGGATTGCCTGCCGCACCCTGCGGGTTTGGCGGAAACGCCCGTATCCAAAGGTTTTATTCGGATTTACAGGAGTTTACGATGCCAAACATATTTTGGTTTTAGCCGAATCTGAAACACTTGTCAAACGGCATATGGCAAAGGTTTGAGGCCGAACAGGGAAACCGCATTTTGATTTAAGCGGGGGTCGTCTGAAACGTGTCGGCAGAAAGGGGGCATTTTCAGGCGGAAGGCGCGGGCGTATTATGCCTTTTATGAACATCACGCTTTTACGCCCCGAACACGTCGAACCGCTCGCCCGTGCGCTTTATCGGCAATGGCACGATTTTGCGCCGTGGTCGTCTATGGACAAAATCCGCGCCTATTACGCCGAATGCCTGAACGGTGAAAACTTGCCGCTGGCGTTTGCCGCCATCGGAAAGGGCGGCGCGCTGCTGGGTTCTGCCGCGCTCAAACGGCACGATATGGAAGAGTTTCCCCAATACGAATATTGGCTGGGCGATGTGTTCGTTTTGCCGGAACACAGGGGATCGGGCGTGGGCAGTCTGTTGATTGAACACTGCCTCGCCGCCGCCCGCCAAATGCGCCTGCCAAAGCTTTACCTTTACACGCCTGACGTACAGTCGGTTTACGAGAAATACGGCTGGTGTGAAATCGCGACCTGTCTGCACAACGGCGAGACGGTGTCGGTGATGGAATTGGTATTGGAGGGAAACGACCAATCCGGTTGAATTTCACCCCCATCTTGTGACGCAGGGGTCGTCTGAAACCCAATCTTTGATTTTCAGACGACCTTTTTGTTTACGCGTATGGGAACTGTTTATCATTGCAACGTTCTATAAAAGGATTGACTTCAAAGCGATACGGCGTTGCCGCGTCTTGTCTGATTTGAAGTTTCTCCGGCATATTTTGCACTCAAGCAGAGACTGCTCTGCGCCAGACCGACTGAGAGGAATCCAGATTGAACAGCTTACGCCATCTTGCCCTGATATTTGCTTTGTCCGCGCCCGTACTCACACTGGCGCAGACTGTGTCGCAAACCTTGCCCAACGGGTTGAAGATTATTGTGAAAGAAGACCGCCGCGCGCCGGTTGCCGTGTCGCAGCTTTGGTATAAAGTCGGCAGCGTGGACGAAAAACTGGGTAAAAGCGGTTTGAGCCACGCCTTGGAACACATGATGTTTAAAGGCACGCAGGCAGTACCATCAGGCGAATTCAGCCGCCGCGTCGCCGCTTTGGGCGGACAGAACAATGCCTATACCAACCGCAGCGAGACGGTTTATTACGAGAATGTCGCGGCGGAAAACCTGCCCGAAGTGTTGAAGCTCGAAGCCGACCGCATGCACAACCTCAATTTCAGCGATGAAGAATTTCTCAATGAAATGAACGTTATCCGCGAAGAACGCCGCCAACGCACGGAAGATACGGCGGACGGCAAGCTGTGGGAACAAGTGTATCTGAACAGCTTTACGCTGCCTTCGATGAAAGCCGCGGTCATCGGTTATATGAATGATTTACACACGCTCAAAGCCGATGACCTGCGCGACTGGTATCAGCAATATTACGCGCCGAACAACGCCGTTTTGGTGATTGTCGGCGATGTCGATGCCAAGAAAACACTGAAAACGGCGGCGGATTTGTTCGGCAGCATTCCCGCCAAACAGCAGCCCGACCGCAATATGCTGACCGGCGAGCCGTTCAAACGCGATCCTGTGAATTTTCAGACGACCTCGATGGTGACGCGCCAGCCTTTGGTCACCTTGAACTACCGCGTTCCCGGACTGGAAAGTCTGGACGACAAACTGCCTTATGCGCTGGATGTCTTGTCGGAAATCTTGTCGGGCAACTCGTCCAGCCGTTTGGATAAAAACCTGATACGCGGCAAACAGATGGCTTTGAGTGCGGGCGCGAATTACGATTTGATCAGCCGTGAAATGCCGTTGTTCAGCATTTTCGCCATGCCGACCGACGACTTTGAAGTCGATGCCGTCATCGCCGAATTGCGCCGCGAATTGAAAGACATCGCCGAAAACGGCGTCAGCGACGAAGAGCTGAACCGCATCAAAGCGCAGTCGGAAGCGTCTGAAATCTACGAGCGCGATTCTATGGAAGCGCAAGCCTCGATGTTCGGACGGCTGGAAGCACGCGGCTTCCAATACAGCGACGAAGCGGAAATCCGCCGCCGCCTAAAAGCGGTCAGCGTCGAAGATGTGCAGGCAGCCGCGCAGCTGCTGACGGACGACCGTTTGGCGACCGTGGTCGTGATGCCCGACCCGAAAATCCTGTACCACCCGATTGTTCAGGCGGCAAACAAGCCTCAACCTAAATAAACCGACCAAAGGAGTCGTCTGAAACCGCTTTTCCCGTTTTCAGACGACCTCCGAACCGACCCCGCCCGAAGTGGCGAATGACTCGGAACGCGGCGGAATACGGCACCAAACCGCCCTTCCGCCCCGACAACCCGGTTCAACCGCAAAGGAATATCCGATGAAATCCCTTCCCCTCATATTAGCCCTTGCCTTCTCCACCGCCGCACAGGCAGGCGTGGACATCCAACGCTGGACCACCGGCAACGGCACAGAAGTTCTGTTGGTCGAGCAACACGACAACCCCATCGTCGATATGCAGGTCAACTTCAAAGGCGCGGGCAGTGTGTTCAACCCCGAAGGCAAAAGCGAAGTAGCGGAATTTACCGCCGCCCTGCTGACCGACGGCACGGAAAAGCTGGACGAAGAAGCCTTTAATGCCGCCGCCGACGATATTGCCGCCCAAATCGGCAGCAGCAGCGGTCAAGAAAGCTCCGCCGCCGTCCTGCGCAGCCTGAGCCGCCCCGAAACGCTCAAAAAAGCCGCCGGACTGCTCAACCAATCCCTGACGCACCCCCGTTTTGACCCCGCCGTGTTCGACCGCCGTCAAAAAGAGGCGGTGACCGCCCTCCAGCAACAGGAAACCACCCCCGACTTCACCGCCGGACGCGCCCTGACCAAACTTGCCTATCCCGACCACCCATACGGCAGCGGCGCCAACATCACTGCGGAGAGCATCCGCAAAGTCAACCTTGACGACATCCGCGCGTTCCACCGCAGCCGTTACGGCAAAGACAACGCCATCGTCGCCATCGTCGGCGACATCAACCGCAAACAAGCCGACCAGCTTGTGAAAAACGTGTTGAACGGCCTGCCCGAACGCAGCAGCGCTGCTAAAAACGTCCCAGCGGTTCAACAACAGCCGGCACAACGCCGCGACATCCCGTTTGCCGGCGAACAGGCGCAAGTCTTGCTCGGTATGCCGCTGATCAAACGCCACGATCCCGACTATTACGCATTGGTGGCGGGCAACTACATCCTCGGCGGCGGCGGCTTCGACAGCCGTCTGATGAAAGTCTTGCGCGACCGTCACGGCTACACCTACGGCGTACACAGCACCCTCGAACCGGCGACCGAAGCAGGTATGTTCACCATCGGCTATTCCACTCAGAAGAAAAACACCAAAGATTCGCTCGTACAGGCTCAGGCGGTCATCAAACAATTCATCGAAGAAGGCCCGACCGAAGAAGAATTGGCACAAGCCAAAGCCAACATCATTGGCAGCTTCCCCCTGCGTTTCGATTCCAACGCCAAACTGGTGAAATACCTCAGCATCATCGGCCACCACAACCTGCCCAACGACTATCTCGAAGCCTACCCCAAAGCCATCGGCAAACTGACCGTCGAGCAAGTCAAAGACGCTTGGCAGCGCCGCGTCAAACCTGAAGATTTGCACATTGTCGTCGTCGGTGCCGAATAATGCCTTTGTCCATCCTTGTCCGACGGATACGGTCTGTCGGGCAAGGCTTGGGCTGTACCGCGGTTTCACTTCGCCACACGGCAAAAAGGTCGTCTGAAAGCGCAGTTTCAACGAAGTCCGAACAGACATCAGCGAAGCTACGCCCAACCTTTTTTCAGACGACCCTTCCGACCATTCATACCCCGTAAACGCCCTTCGGAAGAATTCTCCCCGCCCGCCCGCAAAAACCGTCAAAATCCCTTATAATTCCGAATCTAAACGAATCCCGTCCTGCCGGCAGCGCCGTCGGGACTTGTCTTAACAACGAAAGAAACACTGTGGACAAACTCAAAATCACCGCCAACGGCCCGCTCAACGGCGAAATCATCGTATCCGGCGCGAAAAACGCCGCCCTACCGCTGATGTGTGCCGGACTCTTGACCTCCGGCACCCTGCGCCTGAAAAACGTACCCATGCTCGCCGACGTCAAAACCACCCAAAAACTGCTGCAAGGCATGGGCGCACGCGTTTTGACCGACAACGTTCACGAATTCGAAATCAACGGCGGCACCGTCAACAACACCTGCGCCCCCTACGAACTGGTGAAAACCATGCGCGCCTCCATCCTCGTGCTCGGCCCGACGCTGGCGCGTTTCGGCGAAGCCCAAGTCAGCCTGCCCGGCGGCTGCGCCATCGGTTCGCGCCCCGTCGACCAGCACCTCAAAGGCCTCGAAACCATGGGGGCGGAAATCACCATCGAACACGGCTACGTCAAAGCCAAAGGTCGTCTGAAAGGCACGCGCGTCGTCATGGACGTCGTTACCGTCGGCGGCACGGAAAACCTGCTGATGGCGGCAACCCTCGCCGAAGGCACGACCATTTTGGAAAACTGCGCCATCGAACCCGAAGTTGTCGATTTGGCGGAATGCCTCGTCAAAATGGGCGCAAAAATCAGCGGCATCGGTACTTCCGCCATGACCGTCGAAGGCGTGAAAGAGTTGCACGGCTGCGAACACAGCGTCGTGCCTGACCGCATCGAAGCTGGCACCTTCCTTTGCGCCGTCGCCATGACCGGCGGCAAAGTCGTCCTGCGCAAAGCCGCCCCCAAAACCATGGAAGTCGTTTTGGACAAACTCGTCGAAGCCGGCGCCATCATCGAAGCGGGCGACGACTGGATTTCCATCGACATGCAGCAGCGTCCCAAAGCCGTGGACATCCGCACCGTCGTCCACCCCGGCTTCCCGACCGACATGCAGGCGCAGTTTATGGCGATGAACGCCGTTGCCGAAGGCGACAGCCGCGTCGTCGAAACCATCTTTGAAAACCGCTTCATGCACGTTCCCGAACTCAACCGCATGGGCGCGAACATCACCACCGAAGGCAACACCGCCTTCGTCAAAGGTGTGGAAAAACTCTCCGGCGCCGTCGTCATGGCAACCGACCTGCGTGCCTCCGCCAGCCTCGTCATGGCAGGCTTGGTCGCAGGCGGCGAAACCATCGTTGAACGCATCTACCACCTCGACCGCGGCTACGAACACATCGAGAAAAAACTCGGTCAAGTCGGCGCGAAAATCGAACGGGTACGCGGTTAAGAGCCTTGTGCGAACAGGTCGTCTGAAACACCCATCCCGATTTCAGACGACCCCGAGCATCCATTTCAGACCCAAACCGACCACCATGAGGGGACCATTATGAACTTCAACAACCTGCTCAATCAAATCTTGGGAACCGTTCAAAAAAGCGGCAAATCCGCATCCAAAAGCCCGCTCAATTCTTTTGGCGGCGGCGCTTTGGTCGGCGGACTGGCGTCCATGCTGATAAAGAAAAAAACCGCCAAATCGCTGGTCAAAGTCGGCTCCGTGGCGGCTTTGGGTTATCTGGCGTATCAGGGTTATCAAAATTGGCAGAAAAACCAACAACAGGAAGCCGTGCCGCAAGGCGCGTTTGAGCCTGCCGGACTGCTCGCCGAAGACCACAGCCGCGTGATTTTGCGCACCATGATTGCCGCAGCGGCTTCGGACGGTCTGATTGACGAAACCGAAAAACAAATCATCGCCCGTGAAAGCGGCGAAGACCCCGAAACCGCCGCATGGCTTGCCGCCGAATACAACAATCCGGCGACCGTAGAAGAACTCGCCGCCGCCGTCGGCACCGATCAGGCATTGGCAGCAGAAACCTATCTGGCGGCACGATTGGTCTGCGCAGACTTGTCGCGCAAAGAAATCGTCTTCCTCAGCCGCCTGTCGCAAGCCTTGGGACTGGACGACAATCTGGTGGAAAGCTTGGAAAAACAGCTGGAATTGGCATAAGGCATTGCTATAAAAACCGACCATCCGCTGCAAAACGGACGGTCGGTTTTTTATCCGGTTCAACCTTTGCTTGAACACCCGATTCAATGCAAAGAGGTCGTCTGAAAATCCGTTTCCATGTTTTCAGACGACCTCTTCGACATGACGGACAAGCTTGTCTTTTCTTCCGCCCGATAGCAAAAGCATGGAAAGAAGCGGCTTTCGGGCGTGGGGCATAAAGTCCACAAAACCGTGCTTTCCTGATGGATAACAAGGGAAGCGAATTTTCCGATACGGCGGCTGCACGATGCGCCGTTTTAAGATGTAACCTTATCGCGCAAACCAGCCCAATCAAAAAAGGTCGTCTGAACTTTGAACTGGCCCCCAAATCTTGGACACTCATAAAAGCCTATTCAGGCGCTCTGTGCAAGCTGGGTTCTGTATGCGACAGGACTCAGCTTTTTCAATTTCAAACTGCAACGTTCCCGGTTGTAGTAATCCATATAGTCATCTATCTGTTTCATCAATTCATCCACCGTCAATTCCCCTGCACGATAGAAACACTCTGTCTTCAACACCGCAAAGAAGCTTTCCATCGGCGCATTGTCCCAACAATTCGCCTTACGCGACATGCTTTGAACCATGGAATGTTGGGCAAGCAATTCCCTATATCCCGCCGTACGGTACAGCACACCTTGGTCGGAATGCAGCATCGTTCCCTTATCAGTCAGACGGGGTGCAGCTTTTTCGAGCATTTCCTTCACCATTTCGCTGTTAGCATTGCGGCTCATGGCGTAGGCGACGATCTCGCGGTTGAACAGGTCCAATATCGGCGAGAGGTACAGTTTGCCGTCGCTCCCTTTGAGTTCGGTCACGTCGGTCAGCCATTTTTCGTTGGGCTTTCGGGCTTTGAACCGGCGTTTGAGGAGGTGTTCCGATATCTCGCCCATGGCGGGATGGCGGTAGGCTTTTTTCGCCCGTATTTTGGCTTTCAGCTCCAACTGCCTCATCAACCGCGCCGCTTTTTTGCGGTTCCAACCCAATGCTGCGGCAATGCGCCTTTGCCCGTAGCGTCCTTTATGCCGCCGGTAGGTTTCGACGAGGAGGGCTTTGTCGGCTTCGTCGGGGTCGGGTCGGTCTTGATGGTGGTAGTAAAAGCTGCTTTTGGGCAGGTTTGCGATGTGCAGCAGGTATTTGAGCGGGTGTTGCGCCCTCAGTGCTTGGACGGTTTGGCTTTGTTCTTTTCGGTCCGCTTTTGGCTGAGGGCTTTTAACTCCTTTAGGTAGGCGACCTCTGCGCGCATATAGCACAACTCTTCGATAAGCTCTGCCTGTGTTTTTTCGTGGTCGGGTTTGTCGGCGATGAAGGGGTTTTTGCGGTGTGGGGTCATGGTTTTGGATTGGGGATGTTCGAGTGCGCCGATGCCGCCTTCCTGATAGGCGCGTATCCATCGCCGCAGGCGGGTTCGGGAGATGCCGTAGTGATCTGCAGTACGCTGTTGGCTGCGTATGTGCAGGTAGTGGAGTACGGCTTGGTATTTAAAGTGTAATGTATATTTGGTCATAAAAAAACTGCACCTTGGTGGTTGGAGGGTATGTGTCCAACTTTTGGGGTGCAGTTCAACTTTCAGACGACCTTTGCTTTGACTTCCAAGAGTTTGGGAATTTAAAACAGCCCGAGCTTATTTTTTAATCGCGGTACGCATATTGTCGGCGATGTGGGTTGCGCCGGCGGCAAGACCGGACATACCGATCAGCGATGCGGCGGCGAGTTTGATCAATTCTTTCATTTTGAGTCTCTTTCTTGTGTTTGTGTTGCGGATGTTATCGTCGGGTCGGCTTATTATTTGCCGGCTTCGGCGATGTTTTTGGCGACGGTCGTCGCGCTGGCGGTCAGACCGGACATGCCAATCAGGGAGGCGGCTGCCAATTTGATTAAGTTTTTCATGGTAATCTCTCTTTCTTTTGTTCCCGCCGCCGAATTTGGCGGTCTGCGGTTCGCGCTTGTGTCGGCATCTGATGCCGGAATCGGTTGATAGCCGAAAGCCGCTCCGCCGTGGGCGGGAAGGGTTGTTTGTGGGGTTTGGGAAGCGTTTAAAATATTTCGTTTGTTTTCAAATTATTTTTTTGCAGCGGTTTCGATATTGCGGGCAACCATAGCGGCTGAAGCGGTAACGCCTGCCATACCGATTAAAGAAGCTGCGGCTAAGGTCAACAAATTTTTCATTTCGGGTAATCCTTTCTCATACTCATAAAATGTTATTTAATAACATCTGCATTTGCCGTCGGCGTGTCTGCCGTATCGACAGGAGTCATGATACCGCCTCAATCGCTAAATTATACATTTTTTAGTAAAGAAATAAGCGGTAAAAATGCCTTAATGTAATTATTTTGATAAATTATTTTTATTTTTGAAAATGACACCGATGTCTTGCGGAATGACACCGATGTCTTAGTTACAAGCCGATTACAAATTGTTTATTTTAGAATAGATGCTCTCGGATTTTCTGTTGCTAAATTACATCGTTTTAGATAGATTTTTAATTTTCCTCTTATTTTTCAATTAGATAAAAAACAACACTTTTCGCTTGGCTTTTTGGTTTTTAGTCTCAGGCTATAATCACCATTGCCATTTTTAAAATTATCTATCTATTTTCGGCAAAAACAGGTCGTCTGAAACCAAAATCTCTGCCCGACAAACCTGAATCCGCTGTTTTCTTGTGAAATCGCTCATTAAATAAATCTCTCATCCGACGTTGCGGCATTGTTCCGCTTTGTTTAAAGGGGGCGGTTTTTCCAAGCTGTCGGCGGTAAAAGCTCTTTTTGGGCGCAGCGAAACGTGTAAAACTTGTTTTCATGTTTTCAGACGACCTGTTTGTGTTTATGGATTAGCAGGGTCGTCTGAAAAGGCTTTCTGTTTCGGTACTTCTGTTCACGACCCAACAAAATTGGCTCTGTTCCACTGCTGCGCCCTGCATTCTGCGACCCGCTGCTCGGCATCGTTTATCAGTCATTCCACTCTATCCTATGCAAGCGCGCAGCGAGCTTGCTCTGCAAACATGCTATATTGCCGTTTTTGCTTTTTTCCGTTTTCAGACGACCTATGAATGTCCCGCTCCTTCTGACCGCCGCGCTTGCCTTTTTGTCCGGCGCGCTCATCACTTGGCTGCTCGCCCGCAACAAGGCGCAGACGCAGCAGTTTGCCCTGATGCAATCGCTTGCCGAGTGCCGCCAGAATCTTGAATTTGCCGAACAAAATCAGGCGCAAACCGCCGCCGAGCTTGCCGATGCGCGTTATCATGTCCAAGATTTGCAGGGCGAGTTGCAGGAATTGGGCAACCGCTTCGCCGCCGCCGAACGCCAAATCGGCTACCTCCAAGAGCGCGAACTGGAAGCAGGTCGTCTGAAACAAGATTACGCCGAGCTTCAGGAAAACGCGCACAACCTGCACGTCCGCAACGAACGCCTCCATATCCAGCTCGAACAGGAACGCCTCGCCGCCAATGAAAAACTCAAGCTGCTGACCGAAGCCCGTCAAAGCTTGGGCGACCAGTTCCAAAACCTTGCCAACACCATTTTGGAAGAGAAAAGCCGCCGCTTCACCGAGCAAAACCGCGACCATCTCAGCCAACTGCTCACTCCGCTCAACGAACGCATCCACGGTTTCAGCGAGCTGGTTCAGCAAACTTATGAAAAAGAAGCGCGCGAACGGCTGACCCTCGAAAACGAACTCAAACGCCTGCAAACCCTCAACACCCAACTGCACAGCGACGCCAAAGCCCTCACCGACGCGCTCACCGGCACGCAAAACAAAACGCAAGGCAACTGGGGCGAGATGATTTTAGAAAGCGTTTTGGAACATTCCGGCCTGCAAAAAGGGCGCGAATACACCGTCCAAGCCGCCGCTGTCCGCCAAGAAGAAGACGGCGCGCGCCGCCTCCAGCCCGACGTCCTCGTCAACCTGCCCGAAGGCAAACAAATCGTCATCGATTCCAAAGTCTCGCTGACCGCCTACGTCCGCTACACCCAAGCCGCCGACGCCGCAACCGCCGAGCGCGAACTCGCCGCCCACGTCGCCAGCATCCGCGCCCACATCCGCAGCCTGTCGCAAAAAGACTATACCGACCTCGAAGGCGTGCGCACGCTGGACTTCGTGTTTATGTTCATCCCCGTCGAACCCGCCTACCTGCTCGCCCTGCAACACGATGCCGCCCTGTTCCAAGAATGTTTCGACAAGCGCATCATGCCGGTCGGCCCGAGTACGCTGCTCGCCACCCTGCGCACCGTCGCCCACATCTGGCGCAACGAACAGCAAAACCAAAACGCCCTCGCCATCGCGGCAGAAGGCGGCAGGCTTTACGACAAATTCACCGGCTTCGTCCAAACGCTTGAGGGCGTCGGCAAAAACATCGACCAAGCGCAAAACCAGTTCCAACAAGCCTTCAAACAGCTCTCGCAAGGACGCGGCAACCTCGTCAGCCGCGCCGAAAAACTGCGTGCGCTGGGCGTGAAAACCACCAAACGCCTGCAACGCGATTTGGTGGAAACCGCCCAAGAATCCGCCTTGCAGGATACTTTGCAGGATAAAGGTTTGCAGGAAGGGGAAGAAGATTAAAGGCTGATTCGTCGTCGGGTTTCAGACGACGTGGATTCAAGACAAAAGGGCGCATGATGCGCCCTTTTATCGTTTCAAACCGTATTCGCCAGCCATCCGCGTTTCCGTCTGTCGGAGGAAGAAACAAGGTATCGCGGCGGTAAAAAGGTCGTCTGAAAACTGATTTTTGTTTTTCAGACGACCTTTTACCTTCGATAACCCGTTTCATCAAACCTGTTCCCACTTCATGGCAACAGCCGTTTTCAGACGACCTTTCGTGCTATCGCATCTTTATTTCACTTTGCTTTTCAACGCGCCGTAGCCTGCCGCATCCATTTGTTCCAGCGGGATGAATTTCAGGCTCGCGCCGTTGATGCAGTAGCGCAGGCCGCCCTTGTCTTGCGGGCCGTCGGCGAAGACGTGTCCCAAGTGAGAATCGGCAGCATGGCTGCGGACTTCGGTGCGGCGCATGTTGTAAGTGAAATCGTCGTGTTCGGTAACGGCGGCGGCGTTAATCGGGCGGGTGAAGCTCGGCCAGCCGCAGCCGGAATCGAATTTGTCGGCGGAACTGAACAGGGGTTCGCCACTGACGACGTCCACATAAATGCCAGGTTTGAACAGATGGTCGTATTCGTGGCTGAAGGCGTATTCGGTTGCGCTTTTTTGGGTCACTTGGTATTGCTCTTCGGTCAGGATGCGTTTGAGTTCGGCATCGCTGGGTTTTTTATACGTTGCCGCGTCGAAGCCTTTGCCTTGCGGGGCGGCTTTGATTTTGCCCGGCAGCGGTTCGTCGGCTTTGCGGATGTCGATGTGGCAGTAGCCGTTGGGGTTTTTAATCAGGTAGTCCTGATGGTATTCCTCGGCGTCGTAGAAGTTTTTCAGCGGCTCGTTTTCGACGACGAGGGGCTGTTTGTATTTTTGCTGCTCGCGTTTGAGGGCGGCGGCGATGACGGCTTTTTCGGCGGGGTCGGTGTAGTACACGCCGCTGCGGTATTGCGTGCCGGTGTCGTTGCCTTGTTTGTTGAGGCTGGTCGGGTCAACGACGCGGAAATAGTATTGCAGGATGTCATCGAGGCTGAGTTTGTCGGCATCGTAGGTGACTTTGACGGTCTCGGCATGACCCGTGTCGCGGTAGGACACGTCTTCGTAGCTCGGATTTTTCGTTTTGCCGTTGGCGTAGCCGGATACGGCGTCAACCACGCCGTCTATGCGTTGGAAATAGGCTTCCAAGCCCCAGAAGCAGCCGCCGGCGAGGTAGATGGTGCGCGTGTTCATGATTTTTGAATCCTTTTTCTGTGTGTCGGGTTT
Source organism: Neisseria sp. Marseille-Q2251 (assembly GCF_940793045.1). Lineage (NCBI taxonomy): Bacteria > Pseudomonadati > Pseudomonadota > Betaproteobacteria > Neisseriales > Neisseriaceae > Neisseria > Neisseria sp. Marseille-Q2251. The sequence goes on along the minus strand of NZ_CALNWV010000048.1, from coordinate 796 downwards.
GTAGAACGCGTTTTTCAGACGACCTAAATCGGCATTCGGATCGCGGATTAACGCCAATGCCTGCGCTTCGTTGATGCTGCCTTTGACGATGCGCTGCACGTCGCCGTCTTTACCGATTAACGCCCACGAAGGGTAAACGCTGATGTTCAGGCTTTGGGCGATGGTGCCGCCGTTGTCGGTGACGACGGGCAGCTTGGGATAGTTCAAACCGGCATACCATTTCTGGAAGTCGCCGTCTTTTTTCTCGTGCAGAAAACCGGGGGACGCGACGGTAATCAGGTTAGCGGAGCTGAAGCGCTTGTCCTGCGCCCATTTTTCGGTCTGCCCCAGTTCGGACAGACACAAAGGGCACCAGCTCGCCCAAAATTTAATCAGGGTCGGTTTGTCTTTTTTCAAATAAACACTGGCGGGGCGGTTGTCCGCGGTTTTTAACGTGGACAAAGTGTGCGGCACGGTCGCGGCTTCGGCATCGGCGATTTTGGGCGAACAGGCACCCAGCGCAAACAGGCAGCCGAACTTGGCGCAAAGGGAAAAGAAAGTACGGGGTTTCATCTCTATGTTCCCTGTGTGGACGGTTTGTATGATTAGACGTTGGGGATGCCCAAACCTTACAGCCTTGCACATAGAAAAGCAAAAGGTCGTCTGAAAACAAACGCCCATATTATAGTTAATTAAAAATAAAATAGTACAATACTCAACTTTTAAGGTCTAACCATGGCATACTCTGCGGACTTAAGAAACAAAGCTTTAAACTATTACGAACAATGCAAAAACATCAGCCAAACCGCAGCGACGT
>NZ_CALNWV010000047.1:0-18706 GCF_940793045.1 Neisseria sp. Marseille-Q2251 | reverse complement strand
GTTCGATCGGCTGCCAATCAATCACCTGATCCAACTTCAATAGTGGGAAGCGGTCGATGTGTTTGGCAATCATGGCTTGTGCGGTTTGCTGGAAGAAGGTGCTCATGGAAAATCCCCTAAATGTCTTTGTGGGAATTTAGGGGATTTTGGGGAATTTTGCAAAGGTCTCAGCCTGCACTTCAATTTCCAAAGTACAGGCTGCTTTTTTCACTTCATCAACCCAATGCCTTTGCCAACGCCACCCCTACGCCTTTGGCGGATGCCGGGTTTTGACCGGTAATCAGACGGCCGTCCACCACCACGTTTTCCGCCCAGTTCGGCGCGGCATGGTGTTTTGCGCCGTGTTCAACGAGCGCGGTTTCCAGCAGGAAGGGGACGATTTTAGCTCCGCCCGTTGCTTCTTCTTCGGCGTTGGTGAAAGCGGCAACGTTTTTGCCGCTGACCAGATATTCGCCATTAGAAAGTTTCGCGTCCACCAGCGCGGCAGGGCCGTGGCAGACGGCGGCAACGATACCGCCGTTTTCGTACACTTCGCGGATAAGGCGTTGCGCGTCAAGGCTTTCGCGGAAATCCCACATCGTACCGTAGCCGCCGGTAAACAGAATGGCGGAATAGTCCGCGCCGTTCAGACCGCCCAGCCCGGGCGCAGCTTGCAAACGTTGTTGCAGGTCAGTTTGCTGCCAGTAATGGGCGTTCACGGGGTCATCCATATTCAGGCTGTCGGCATCAACGGGGGCGACTCCGGCTCGGATGGCGGCGATTTCGCTTCGGTGCCCGGCGGCTTCGGTTTCGTGCATGGGGTGCGTGAGTTCGGACAACCAAAAGCCGGTGGGCTGGCCGCTTGCACCTTTAACGGCATTGCTGGTTACAACGTAGAGAATGGGTTTGTCGGACATGTGTGTCTCCTGTCTGCAAGGTTGGTAAATAAAGGCTGGTTTTCAGAGGAGCTTTTGGCTGTATTCAGCCGTCTGAAATTTAAAAACAATATTAGTTTGTCTATGAAAAGCGGAGCTTTTGTGAAACTGAAAGCAGCCTGCACTTTGATGCAATTAGGGTTGTCACTGCTTTATTCAAGTTTTCAGGTAGCCTCAATCTGCCACCGAAGCCGCCACCCATTTCACCACCAACGGCCGCACGCCGAGCAGGCTGGCGAATGCCACCGGCCAAGTAATCAAATATGATTTCAACAAGCGCTGCAGGTAGCCCGCGTCGATATCGGTATTCAGCGCCACCAGCACCGCGCTCACAATCAGCACCATCACCGTCGAAGCGTAAAAAGAAAACAGTACGCCCGCGTATTTTTTCGGCAGTTTTTTCATCTCGCTCCCCTCAAAAAATCCATATCGTGCAGTTTAAACCGTTTATAAAAACACGAAAATAAGATAAATTGGCAAACACAGCCAAAAAATGCACAAAGGAAGCAATAATGGATTGGGACTGGAACGGCATCCGCCACTTCACCACCCTCGTGGAAAAACAAACCCTTACCGCCGCTGCCGAACACCTGGGCGTGCAACACAGCACCGTTTCGCGGCAAATCGCCCAGCTGGAAAACGCACTCGGCCTGCGCCTGTTTGACCGCATCGGCAAACGCTACCTGCTCACCCCCGAAGGCGAACGACTTTACCGCCATACCTGCGAAATCTGCAAAGATATGAGCATGTTGCAGCGTACTGCACGCGAACAGGCCGAGCTGCGGCACAGTGTCGTCATTTCCGCACCGCCATTCGTCGCCCGACTCCTGCTGATGCCCCACATTGCCGATTTCTACCGCAAACACAACGATATACGTCTTATCATTCAAAGTGATGCCGCACTCGCCGACTTGCACGGCCGCCAAGCCGACATCGCCCTGCGCCTCGTCCGCCCCACCCAAAACGACCTTGCCGTGCGCCGTATCGCCCATTTCTCCTACCGCATCTACGGCCATGAAGGCTACCTTAAAACCAGCCGCCGCGAAGACTGGCGTTTCGTGCAAATTGCCGTAAACACCCGTTTTTCCCGCTGGTTTGCCGAACAAATCGGCGAAGATGCCGACATTTCCTTCGCCAGCAACGATTTCGCCGCCGTCAAACAAGCCGTGTGCGAACAAATCGGCATCGGTATCCTGCCTGATTTCGCCGTGTTCCCCACCGACAGACTGCATCCCGTCTCGCCCAATCCGGATGCCCCGCTACCTGAATTCGCAGCGGAACTCTTTCTGGTGATGCACGAAGACGTGCGCCGCAGCCCCAGCGTAAGGGCAGTGGCGGATTATTTTGGGGAGGTGCTGGAACACATGTCGGCAAGATAAAAAGCAGCCTGCACTTCAATTTCAAAGTGCAGGCTGCTTTTGCGTTTGGGCGATACTGCTTTCGGCCTATTCCCTTTCCTTCGGCGGATCGGTTGCTGGAAACCATCAGCACAATGGCGGTTAGTGTCCAAACTGTCCGAAGCAATCTGCGCCGTCGGCAATGCGCTGCTTGGCTTGCGCTTCGGTGGCGGAGTTGGTCAGGATTTCCGCTGCCTGCGTGCAGCCGATTTGTCGCAATACGTCGGCCAATACGTTCGATTTCGCCGTGTCCAAGCCGTCTTCGTAGCGGGCTTTTGGGAAGGCGTGCGCGGGTTCGCACGCGTTGTTTTGTTGTGACCCCTTACCCTATCAAAACAGAAGTCATGCTGATTGAGCCAAAGGCGAGTTCGTCATTGAATATTTCCATATCGTCCTGCGGTTCGCGCAGCGCGGCGGTATAGAGCAGCGGCAGGTAGTGTTCGGGGGTTGGCACGGAGAGCGCGGCGGCGTCCCCCTGCCGTTCGTAATGCACCAGTGTGTCGTTGTCCCGCGCGGCAAGGGCGCGGTTGACGGCATTGCGGAAGCCTATTGCCCAGTCGTAGCCCGCGGCGGGTTCGCGGCGCATGGCGCGCAGGTTGTGCACGATGTTGCCGCTGCCGGCCACCAGCACGCCTTGTTCGCGCAGCGGGGCGAGTTTTTTCGCCAAATCAAAATGCCATTGTGCAGGCTGCATCAGGTTCAATCCGAGCTGTACCACGGGAATGTCGACTTCGGGATACAGGTGTTTCAGCACCGCCCACGCGCCGTGGTCGAGGCCGCGTTCCGGGTTCGTTTCCACATTTGCAGGCTGCAACAACGAGCGCACCTGCCCCGCCAGTTCGGGCGAGCCGGGCGCGGGATATTGCACTTGGCTGAGTGCTGCGGGGAAGCCGTAAAAATCGTAAATCATTTCGGGGCGTTCGCCGGACGTTACCTGCAAACGGTTGCCGTACCAGTGCGCCGAAATCATCAGAATGGCTTTGGGCTTGGCAAATTTCTGCACGATGCGGCGGAAGCCTTGGTTGAACGGGTTTTCCGCGTCCAGCGCGTTCATCGGGCTGCCGTGTCCGACAAACAATACGGGCATTTTGTTCATGGTGTTTCCCAATTCGTTTTGAATCGGATGATTTTACGGGAAACTTTTGTGCGAACCATCCCGTTTGGGGAAGAATATGTTTTCTTAGTGGGAAATCATGGGGCGTTTTTTGGCTTTTGTGTTTTATTTTTGTTGTTTAAAGGTTGCCTGAAAGTATGGGTGATGGTGTGGTTGGTTATGAAAAGCAGCCTGCACTTTGTTTTCCTAATGTGCAGGCTGCTTTTTATTTTTCAGGTAGCCCCCACCCGCAGCGCATCCACAATCAGCTTAAACACATTCGAATGCCCGCGGCGGCTGGGGTAATAGAGGTAAAGCGGATCGTAAGTGATGGCATATTCAGGCAACAGCTCGACCACTTTCCCCGAACGGATTGCATCCGCCACGCTCATATGTGCTACCCACGCGATGCCGAGGCCGTCTGAAACGGCTTGCAGGCGCAGATGGTTGTTGATGGAAAACTGCGATTTGGGCGTGAACGTAATCAGCTCTTTTTGGTATTTGAATTCCCACTGCATTTCCGCGCCGTGTTCGGCGGAGAGCTTTGTGCCGATGAGGCGGTGCTGCTGCAAATCGTCAATATTTTTCGGCGAACCGTGTTGCGCCAAATAATCGGGCGAGGCGACCAACGCCATTTTGAGCGGTGCGGAAATCGGCACCGCAACCATCTCTTTTGCCACATCGTTGCCCAGCCGCACGCCCATATCAAACCCTTCTTTCACAATGTCCGCCCAACGGTCGTCCACCACGATTTCCAAGCGGATTTTCGGGTATTGGTTCAAAATCGGCTTTAATTTTGGATACAACACGGCTTCCGCTGCCATCGCCGGGGCGTTGATGCGAATCAATCCCGATGGCGTATTCAAAAAATCATTTAATGCATCGACTCCTTGGTTTATGGCTTGATAAAGTGGGAAAAGTTGGTCGAAAAGCTGTTGCCCGGCTTCGGTCAGCGACACATTGCGCGTAGTGCGGTTGAGCAGGCGCAGGTTCAGCCGCGTTTCCAGATTTTTCATGCTGTGGCTCAACGCCGAAGAAGAAATCCCCAAAAGCTGCCCCGCTTTCACAAAACTCTGCGTTTGCGCCAGCGTCAAAAAATAATTCAGCTCGTTAAAGTTCTGCATTTTCCTACCCCGTTTTAGGTGATTAGTGAATTTAATTCACGACATCATAAAACCAAACCTAATTTATCTCAATAAAAACACGGGCTAAAATGGCTACACTTTCATGAGAACAAACAGGAGACAATATCATGCAAAACATCACATTAAACAACGGCGTACAAATTCCTGCACTTGGTTTCGGCGTATTCCAAATTCCGCCCGCAGAAACCGAACAGGCCGTGATTGCCGCCATCAAGGCAGGCTATCGTCACATCGACACCGCGCAGGTTTATATGAATGAAACCGAAGTCGGTTTGGGAATTAAAAACAGCGGCGTGGCGCGCGAAGAATTGTTCGTTACCACCAAAATTTGGGTAGAAAATTTCGGCTACGAAGCCGCCAAAGCCTCGTTGGATCGTTCATTGGGCCGTCTGAATTTGGATTACATCGATATGGTGCTGATTCATCAGCCTTACGGCGACAGCTACGGCACATGGCGCGCGCTGGAAGAGTATCAGGCAGCCGGCAAAATCCGCGCCATCGGCGTGAGCAATTTTTCGCCCGTACGCGCGGTGGATTTGGGACTATTCAATAAAGTGATGCCGCAGGCTAATCAGATTGAAATCAATCCGTTCCAACAAAAAACCGAAGCCGTTGCCGCTTTGCAGGCTGAAGGCATCGCCGTGGAAGCATGGGCGCCGTTTGCTGAAGGCAAAAACGATATTTTCCACAATCTCGTGTTAAGCAAAATCGGTGCGAAATACGGCAAATCTGTGGCACAAGTGATTACCCGCTGGCTGGTGGAACGTGGCATCATTGTATTGGCAAAATCCACCAAACCCGAACGCATGGCGGAGAACTTGAACATCTTTGACTTTGCCCTCAGTGATGAAGACAAAGCAGAAATTGCCAAACTGGACGGCACGTTCGACGCCATCGTCAATCACGACACGGTGGATAATTTGAAACGTATCGCTTCATGGAAAACGGGACAATAACCGCAAACATCACATCCCTTTTTATAAATTATTTATTCTAGGAGTAAAAATGAACATTTTATTATTAAACGGTGGTAAAGAATTCGGCCATTCGCATGGTGAGTTAAACAACACGCTTCACAAAAAAGCAAAAGAAGTTTTGACCGCACTTGGACACAATGTAAAAGAAACTGTGATTGATGCTGGCTATGATGTTGAGGCAGAAATCGAAAAATTCTTGTGGATGGATGCCGTGATTTGGCAGATGCCTGTTTGGTGGATGCACGAGCCTTGGACAGTGAAGAAATACATAGACGAAGTATTTATCGCTGGACACGGCAAGCTTTACCACAGTGATGGCCGTCATCGTGTTAGTCCAACTGAAGGATTTGGCACAGGTGGTTTGTTGCAAGGCAAAAAACACATGCTTTCGCTTACTTGGAATGCGCCGATTGAAGCGTTCACCCGTGAAGGCGACTTCTTTGAAGGCAAAGATGTGGATGCTGTGTACATGCCTTTCCACAAACTCAACGAGTTCATCGGTTTGACCCGTCTACCGACATTTACATGTAACGATGTAGTTAAAAATCCACAAGTAGAACAATACTTCGCAGACTACCAAGCACATTTGAAAAAAGTGTTTGGTTAATGATAAAACATCAACTTGAAGTGGTGGGCTTTTGCCCACCATTTTGTCAGTCGCTAATTGGTACGAAATAGTGTAGCGAAAAACCATCTGCAATTCATTATATGAAAGGACAAAACATGATTAACGGGTTAGATATCGAACGTTTCCGAACTACCATGGCAGCGGTTGAAAACGACCATACAAAAGGCAAGGCAGCATTACGCGCCGATTCGCGCTGGGTATCCGGCACGAAGAACGAAATCTCCGTGCGCCGCTTCCCTGCCTTTACCACAGACGAACCGAAAAACATGGGCGGTGAAAACGCCGCCCCAAGTCCGATGGAATACCTGATCGGTGCTGCTGCAGGCTGCTGCGCCATAGGTTTCGAGTTGCAAGCAGCACAAGCAGGCGTGAAACTGGAACAGTTTGAAATATCCGCAAGCGGCGGTATCGACATGGCCAAACTGTGCGGCATGGAAGATGGCTACGGCGGACTGGATAATCTGGTGCTAACCGTAAAAGTAAAAGCCGACGCCGACCTTCCTACCCTGCAAAATTTCGCCGACCGCTCCGCCGCCAGCTCGCCAGTGTTGAACAGCCTGAAAGCGCGGGTAAAAGTGGTTGTGGAAAAAATCTAGACGACTCAAAACGTTTTCTTGTTTTCATTTCGTTGAAAGCCCCTTTTCTGGACAACTAGAAAAGGGCTTAATCGCTCAAAGGAGTACATGACATGCAACAACTGCACACTTTGAAAGACATCGAACAGGCCATCGCCACACACTCTTTAGTATCACTGTACATCAAAGCCCCAATCTGCGGTGTTTGTACGGTCGTGGCCGCCCAGCTTGACTCAGCTTTGGCGGTGGAAGGAAATGTGTATGCCGTAAAAGCCGATATTGCTGAAATACCCGAAATGGCCGGACGTTTCCACGTGCTGACCGCACCTGCATGGCTGCTGTTTTATCAAGGCAAGGAAGTAGAACGGATGGCCCGCTTCATCCCTCAGGCACAGATGAAGCAGACATTGGCAAAATGGACAAAAGTAGCAGAAAGCGGACATCAGTAACCGGTCTATCAATGTTTCAGACGGCTGCGGTCTTGATAATGATGCAAGTGGTCAAGTTTTTAAGATGATTTGCAAAACACTTAAAAATTTGACCGCTCTTTATTACGAAAAGGTCGTCTGAAACGGCTTGCAGACTGAGATAATGATTGATGAAACGCTGTGATTTGTACACTAAAACCATCTTCTGAAAATTCCCTTTGACATTCCCCATCTTTCCCTTTAAAATGCGTTCAAGTTTTTAAACATATAAACTTAAAAGGCCGAATATGCCGCAACAAACCATGAATTTAATGCGCGAGTGCATACCCATTTTTACCGTGTTGAGCGATGAAAACCGCCATCAAATCCTGCGCGTGCTGTGGGAACACGGCAAGATGAATGTGAATGAGCTGACCGAGCATCTGCATCTGTCGCGTCCTGCGGTGTCGCATCATTTGAAAATTATGTTGCAAGCCGGGGCGGTGGCGGTGGAGCAGGTCGGCAAAGAGCGGTTTTACAGTATTGCCATGGCGGATGCGGTGGAGAGATTGAAACAGCTTGCCAATTTGATGGCGCAAAATTGCCCGCTTTCAAAATAGGGTTATCCGTTAACCCTTTATTTTTACCCAAATACGTTTACATTTTTAAACTTATCAACTTAAAGGAACGATTATGTTATTCACGCCATTCACTTTTCCAAACGGCAAAACCGCCAAAAACCGTATCTTCAAATCTGCCATGGAAGAGCAGCTTGCCCAAAACGACCAGCCGTCTGAAAAACTTGTCCGCCTGTACGGCACTTGGGCAGAAGGCGGCGCAGGCGTTTTGGTAACGGGCAATGTGATGGTTGCCGAAAGCGGCAAGGGTTCGATAAACGATGTGGTGATTTCAGACGACAGTAGCCTTGAGATGCTGAAAAAATGGGCGAAAGCCGGCACGCAAAACGACATGCTGCTCATCATGCAAATCAACCATGCGGGCAAACAGTCGCCTGCGGTGGTCAATAAAACGCCGCTTGCGCCGAGCGCCGTGTCGTTGGTGGGCATGGACGGCTTCATCAATCCGCCGCGCGAATTGACTGCCGATGAAATCAACGGGCTGATTCAGCAATTCGTACAAACCGCGAAAATTGCCGAACAAGCAGGCTTTTCAGGCGTACAAATTCACGCCGCACACGGCTATCTCATCAGCCAATTCCTCTCGCCGCACCACAACCGCCGCCAAGACCAATGGGGCGGCAGCTTGGAAAACCGTATGCGCTTCCTTTTGGAAACCTACACCGCCATCCGCGCTGCCGTGGGCAAAGATTTCTTGGTGGGTGTAAAACTCAATTCGGCGGACTTCCAAAAAGGCGGTTTTGATGAAAGCGAATCGGTGCAAGTGGTACAAAAGTTATCAGAAATGGGCATTGATTTTATTGAAGTTTCCGGTGGCAACTACGAAAGCCCGCAAATGCTCGCCGCCAAAGACAGCACCCGCAAACGCGAAGCTTTCTTTATCGATTACGCCGAAAAAGCCCGTGCAGTCAGCCAAGCTCCGCTGATTATCACCGGCGGCTTCCGTTCGCAAAACGCCATGGAAGACGCCTTATCCAGCGGCCATTTGGATTTGGTCGGCGTCGCCCGCCCATTTGCCTTAGTGCCTGATTTGGCAAACAAAATGCAAAACGGCACCTACCAAACCGTACAAACCGACCGCATCCAAACAGGCGTGGCGTTTGTTGATAAAAAAGCGGGCGCGATGCTGGAAATGAACTGGTATATGACGCAAATGGACTTGATCGGACAAGGCAAAAAGCCCAATCCTAAATTGTCGGCGTGGAAAGTATTGTTGAAAACTTTATGGGAAAATGGCAAAGCAGGTTTAAGCACAGGCAGGGCTTGATAAACCACTTGAAACACTGTTTGGAATGGGCTACCTGAAAGCAGCCTGCACTTTGTTGATTGAAGTGCAGGCAGCTCTTTACATTTTATAGTGGATTAACTTTAAACCAGTACGGCGTTGCCTCGCCTTGCCGTACTATCTGTACTGTCTGCGGCTTCGTCGCCTTGTCCTGATTTAAATTTAATCCACTATAGCTTCGCAGAAACTTTGTTTAACTCCGCTGAAGTTCACATTTTTTGAAACGGTTTGTTTTCAGACGACCTCTTCCAAATCGCCTTCGTGGGTTTCGCGCAGGTGTTCACGCAGGCGTTGGAGTTCGTGTTTGTCCAGCCACTTGCGGCGGCTGCGTTGCAGGAGGATGACGAGCGAGGAAATTTCGTTGCGCATATTGGTGCTGAGCCAGAGGAAGCCTTGCCATTCGTAATGGAGGCGGGCGGCGAGTTTGCCCAGATCGGGATTGATGGAGGTGTCGATGCGGATGCGGCGGGCGTAGTGGCCTTTGATGAGGCGGACGGTCAGGCGCAGGTCGCGTTGGAGGCGGTTGAAATGGCGGTCGAGGAGGCGGATTTCGTGTTCGTTGAGGGTGGGGGCTTGCAGCTTGGCGGCGGTGGTGAGGAGCAGCTCGGTGGTGTTGACGATTTTGCGGTGGGCGTGCTGCATGGCTTCCATCATGGCGGGGCTGATGTGGCTTTCGCCCGATGTGGCGGCGAGGTGGCTGCGGCTTTTGACCATGCGGGCGTTGATTTGGCGCATTTTGACCATGTTTTGCTCCAGCCGCTCGCGGGTCATGCGTTTGCCGTTGCTGATTTCGGCAATCATTTTGCCGCATTCGGTCAGGTTGTCGGCAAGCATAAACCGCCACATGAGTGTGGAACGCAAGGGCAGGAGTTTGGCGGAGATGATGGCGATGGCGGCGCCGATGAGGACGTTCATAGCGCGCATGAGGCCGCTGTCGAGCCAGTTGTTGCTGTTGTCGCCGATGAGCATGCACATGGTCAATCCGGCAAGCATGGGGACGTAGCCGTTTTTGCCGACCGCACCCCAGCCTGCGGCTGCGCTGGCGGCACCTACGGTCAGGTAAAAGAGGATGCCGCCGTGGAAGTAGTGTTGGTTGAGCCACAACAGGGTCAAACCTGCGCCCAAACCGATGACCGTGCCGAGCATGCGTTCGACGGCTTTGGAGTAAATCGCGCCTTGAAATTGGAGCATGCCGAGTACGACGAATACGGTCATGCCTATCCATTCGCCGTGTTGGAGGTGGAGGAGTTTGGCAAGCAGGGTGGCAAACAGTACGGCAAGTCCGAGCCGGACGGCGTGTATGAGGCGGCGGTAGCGGTAGCGTTCGTAGGAGTTGAGCCAGCGTTTGACGAAGCGTTCGCGTTGTGAGGCGTTCATGATTGGGGCTATCTTGTTGAGATTTTTGGGTTTATCGGGCGGTATTGTAACGGGAATCGATAGGGAGATACAGGTTTCTGAATAAAGGATTTTCGGCTGGGCTGAAACAGATTGTTTTGGGAAGATAAAGCTAAGATCGAGCCATCATTGCATTAAATATTTTCGGTAAAAAGCAAAAGGCCGTCTGAAATACTACATGGTATTTCAGACGACCTTTTTAACCGGGCTATGGTTTTACCAAATATCGGATTTGATTTTGCGTTTCAAACCCGGATGTTCGGAAAGTTTGAAGACAGGGTCTTTGCCCATTTTCAGTTTCGCCGTGTAGTCCCTCAACAGTAGGAAGGCAAGCGGAGAGAGGAGCAGGATGGCGACAAGGTTGATCCATGCCATCGTACCCATTGCCATATCCGCCATATCCCAAACCAGCGGCACGTTGGCGACTGCGCCGAAATACACCCAGCCCAAAACGAGCATACGGAAAAGGGCGGTCAACAGCCAATGGTTTTTGATGAACTGCACATTGGACTCGGCATAGGCATAGTTGCCGATGACGGTAGAGAAGGCAAACATAAACAGAATGATTGCCAAGAAATCCGCGCCCCATGCACCGACTTGGCTGATAATCGCTGCTTGGGTCAGCTCTGCGCCGTTCAAATTGCCGTAAGGTTGTTGGTAAACCAAAACGATAAACGCCGTGCAGGAACATACAATAATCGTATCGACGAATACGCCCAGCATTTGAATCATACCTTGGGAAACAGGGTGTTTGACTTCGGCGGCTGCGGCGGCGTTAGGCGCAGAACCTTGACCTGCTTCATTGGAGTACAGACCGCGTTTGATACCGATCATCATAGTTTGCGAAATCAAACCGCCGAGCAGGCCGCCGCCGGCTGCTTTAAAGTTGAACGCGCTGTCGAAAATCTGACCGAAGACATGAGGAATCAGGCTGATGTTGGTGATGATGATGTAGAGCGCCATCAGCAGATATAAAGTCGCCATCAGCGGGACAAGCATTTCGGCGAAGCGGGAAACACGGCGGATACCGCCGAAAATAATCGGCGCAGTCATGATGACCAATGCGACGCCGACCGCATGTTCGTCCCAGCCCCATGCGGCTTTGGCGGTTACGGCGATGGTGTTGGTTTGAACGGCTTCATAAACGAATCCGAAGCAGAAAATCAGGCTCAATGCAAATACGATACCCAACCATTTCTGACCCAAACCTTGGGTAATATAGTAAGCAGGACCGCCGCGGAAATGATGGTTGTCGTAATCGCGGATTTTGAACAACTGCGCCAGCGAAGATTCGACAAACGCCGAGCTCATACCGATTAATGCGGTGATCCACATCCAAAATACCGCGCCCGGTCCGCCGCTGCTGATGGCAATCGCTACACCCGCGATGTTGCCCACACCTACACGGCTGGCAAGTCCGGTAACGAAAGCCTGAAACGGCGTAATACCGTGCGGGTCATCGCCTTGTTTGCGGCCGCCGAGCATTTCTTTGATACTGCGTCCGAGCAGGCGGAATTGTACGAAACCGGTGGCAACCGTGAAAAACAGCCCTGCACCCAACAGGACATACACCAGCCCTGTCCACATCGGATCATTGATTTTCTGAACCAATTGGTGCAGCGATTCGGTAAAGTTGTTATCCATAAAAGCCTTTCTGAATTTGAATGACGGACGGTTTGCCGCCGTTCGGAAGTAGTGCATTGTAACAGACTGTCAACAAATTGAAAAAGTTTTATATCGGCGTGAAATAATGTATCTAATTGATTGATATTCAACAATTAAAACCCTTGATCAGGGGCGGATGAGGCCGGATCCGCTTTCCTGTGCGAAGCGGGCAAATGCCTGAAAGAGGTCGTCTGAAAACGGGTTGAGCCTGCCTAGGAACCAGGTGCAAAGTGCCGTATATTTCCCAACTGTTACCGCTTGTTATTCAATTGCGCCGAAAAATACGGTTTACGTTAGAATGCCATCCGAAATTCCGGCTGTATGGCGATAAACGCGGCAGTCCGGTTTCAGACGACCTTTGTGCCACAAACAGGAAAATCTATGCATGCTACGATTCAAAGCCGTTTCGCGCCGATTTTATACGTCGTAATATTTTTTGCAGGCTTTCTGACCGCCTGCCTTTGGTTTAATCCCCAAGACTATCTTGCTGATTTGGCGCCCGTTGTTACCGCAGTCTCCGCCGTTGCGCTGGTGTGGTTGGCATGGACGGCGGTTTCGGTCATCGCGCGGAAAAAGAACGAATGGCTGCGCAGGGAAAAATTGATACAGCAGGAAAAAGTCCATCCCGTCTTGCATGCTTCCCTTCAAAGCGTGGAAGAACAGCCGGAGATGCTGGCATTGACTATCCGCAACCATGGCAAAGGCATGGCGAAAAACATCCGCCTGCAAGTGTCGTCCGTGTCTGATAAGGCGGCGGAACGCGCTATCGTTGATGCAGTGGGCAAATTGGTTATCGTTGGCGACGGCTTGGATATGCTGGCTTCGGGAGAAGTATACGGCAGCGTGTTTGGCGATATCCGCGAGCTGTCGGCAAGTCTGCCGGAGAAAAAATTCGGCGGCATCATGAAACTCGTCATGACGTACTGCAATGTGTTTGGCGAAACCTGTATATCCGAAACATCTTTGGATTTAAGTCTGCTTAACGCGGTGGAGCTGTCCGAAGCCGAACAAAAACCTAGCAAATTATTGTATTGATGTGGATTGGGGCCGACACCAAAGGTCGTCTGAAACACATTTTTTGTGGAGCAAATACAAACAGCTTCTGAAAAGTATAGTGGATTAACTTTAAATCAGGACAAGGCGACGAAGCCGCAGACAGTACAGATAGTACGGCAAGGCGAGGCAACGCCGTCCTGGTTTAAAGTTAAGCCACTATATGATTGTCTTTGCGTGCCAACCTCTTTATAATGCGCACACTCTTACGGGAGTAGCCATCTGATGTTTGCTAACCATCAGAGCCGTTATCAACATAATTGACTGAGTTTGACAAAAATCGGTCATGGTGGCGGCATCTTCCTGAAAACCGGAAGACAGGCAAGACGTAAGCGTTGTCCATACCCTTGCGGGCGGTATGTGCAACGCTTTTTGTTTTTGCCCGCTTCGGTTGAGTATCTTATGGAAGCATTTTTCTCTTCAATGTTGGGCGTTGCCATTGCCGAAATCGGCGATAAAACGCAACTGCTCGCTCTTTTCCTTGCCGCACGTTTCGCCCAGAAAAACGCGGTAGTCTCCGGCATCTTCATTGCCACTTTACTGAATCATTTAGTTTCTGCATTTGTCGGCGTATGGCTGGCGGAAGCCATTTCTCCCGAGATCGTCAAATGGGTCGTCGGCATCAGCTTTATCGCGGTCGGTTTGTGGCTGCTTCTGCCCGATAAAGATGAAAACCCCGACAGCCGCTGGCTCAAATACGGCGCGTTCGGGGCGACGGTTTTCCTGTTTTTCATAGCGGAAATCGGCGATAAAACCCAAATCGCCACGGTCTTGCTGGCGGCAAAATACCAATCCTTATCCATGGTCGTACTCGGCAGCGTTGCCGGATTGATGTTGGCAACCGTCCCCGTGGTTTATCTGGGCGATATGTTGATGAAAAAAATCCCCGCCAAAGCCGTGCGGATTTCCGCCTGCGTACTGTTTTGCGTATTGGGCGTCATCACTCTGGCCGGTGGCGGCATTATGTTGAAATAGGTCGTCTGAAATGTGGGAAATCTTATTTAGACATACGGATTTTGTTGCCATTAACAAGCCGCAAGGCGTATCCGTACATCAGGAAGAGGGCGAAGTCAGCCTGACGCAGACGCTGGCGGCGCAACTCGGCCTTGAGCAGGTTTGGCTGCTGCACCGCTTGGACAGGCTGACCAGCGGCGTGCTGCTGTTTGCCCTGAACCCGCAAAGCGCGTCGGCGCTGGCGCAGCAATTTGCCGCCAAAACCATGCGTAAAACTTATTTGGCGCTGGCAACGGACAAGCCGTCTAAGAAACAAGGTTGGATCAAAGGCAATATGGAAAAATCGCGGCGCGGCGCATGGAAACTGACGCGCGGCATGGAAAATCCCGCCGTAACCGAATTTGACAGCCACAGTTTAGAACCCGGCTTGCGCCTGTTCGTTCTACATCCACATACGGGCAAAACCCACCAGCTTCGTGTCGCCATGAAAAGCTTGGGCAGTCCGATTTTGGGCGATACGCTCTACGGCGGGAAGCCTGCATCGAGGATGTTCCTTCATGCGTGGAAAATCAAATTTGATTATCAAGATCAGGCGTTTGAAATCGTCGCGCCCTTGAGTGAGGAATGGCCGTTGAGGGACATGGATTTTTTGTGAAAATTGAGCCGCCTGATAACGCTATTGCAATAGCTTGTTTTTTTAAGTCATGCTTGATTTTTAGGAACGCTAAACAAGGCTATCGGCAGTTTTCAGACGACCTTGGGTTTCAAAACCGCTTAAGCCAACTCTCGGACGAACACTTGCGAATTGCGGCCGTTGGCGAGGTAGTCGCGGCGGCGTTCTTCGGGTAATGCGTCGGGAGAGGTCGTCTGAAAACCGCGTTCGGCAAACCATTCGCCTGTGTGGGTGGAGAGGGCGAACAGGCGGCGGATACCCATGGCGCGGGCTTTTTGGAAGAGGTGGTCGAGCAGCATTTCGCCGTAGCCGCCGTCGCGGGCTTCGGGGGAGACGACGAGGCAGGCGAGTTCGCCGATTTCGGGATCGTCGAAAGTTTTGAGGGCGACGCAACCGTAGATGTTGCGGTCGTGTTCGAGGACGGAGAAACCGGAGATGTGGTTTTCGAGATATTCGCGGCTGCGGTGCAACAGGATGCCTTGTTCTTCCAGCGGGCGTATCAGGGCGATGATGCGGGGGATGTCGCGGCTGTGGGCTTGACGGATGGAGACGAAGGCATCGCGGGCGATGGCGGTACCGCAGCCTTCGCGGGTGAAGAGTTCGCGCAACAGTCCGCCGTCTTCGCGCCCGCTGAGGATTTGCACGCGGCTGACGCCGTTTTCGACGGCGTTGACGGCGGCTTGGAGCAGGCGCACGGGAACGTTGTTTACGGTTTCTATCAGGTGGCGGACTTCGCCTGAGGACAGGGTGGACATGAGGACGCCGTCGGCGTTGCAAATGCCGGCTTCTTCGGTCAGGTACACGAGTTTTTCGGCTTGAAGGGCGACGGCAACGGCTTCGGCGGCTTCGCTCATGCTGAGATTGAAGGTTTTGCCGCCGTAGGAGTGTCCGAGCGGGCTGATGAGGACAATAGCGCCGTCGTCAAGGCGGCGGTTGATGGAGTCGGTATCGGTTTTGCGGACGATGCCGGTGTAGCCCATGTCTATGCCGTCAATGACGCCGAGCGGACGGGCGGTGAGGAAATTGCCCGAAGCGGTGGGAATCGGTTTGTTGCGCAAGGGGGCGGATGCGCTGCTGCACAGGGCGGCTTCGATGTCGCTGCGTATCATGCCGACCGCCTGCTTGGCGTCGCGCAGGGTGGCGTCGTCGGTAATGCGGCGGTTGCGGTGGTATTGCGGAACGAATTGTCTGTCGGCGGCGAGGCGGTTGAGGAAATGGCGCGTACCGTGTACCAATACGAGACGCACGCCCAAGCCGGCGAGCAGATGGAAATCGGCGGCGAGCCGGTTCAGGGTGTCGCCTTCGAGCAGGCTGTCGGTGATGCCGATAACCAGTGTTTTGCCGCGCAGGTAGTGGATATAGGGCGCGGCTTCGCGAAAATCGGCGACAAAGCCCGGAGATGTGTTCATAGCAAGACCAGATAGAAAAGCTGCATGATGAGGACGGTCAGCGCGACCAGTACCGCCAGCGTCCAGTTGAAGCCTTCTTCGGATTTGGCAGGTTTGGCAGCGGCAGCCATCAAGGCTTGGAATTCTTCAGTCCGACGTTTTTCATCTTCGGCACGCCGTGCCGCCTCTTCTTTGGCCTTTTTGGCGCGTTCGGCGCTGTCGAGCAGGCTGGCGATTTCGTGGCGGGAGAGTTGTTTGCGGTTGCGGATGTTGCCGCCCATGTCGTGTACGAGGCGGACGTCGGTAACGGCGTTGGGCAGCGTGTCGGGATTGGCGGGGGCGGAAGACGGCGCCAGGCTGTCTTTGGCTTTGAACAGACCTTCGCATTTATTGCAAACGACAAAGCCTTGTGCGACGTTGAGCTGGGTGTCTTTGACCCAAAGTGAGGTTTTGCAGTGTGGGCAGATACAGGCGGGCATAGGGGTTTTCCGTGTAAAGTGTGGGATGTGTTGTTTTAATGTGTGTTTGATCGGGTTGGGTCGTCTGAAAAAGGGTTTGTCCGTTTTCAGACAACCTGACGACCTTTTGTTTATCGGATTTTAGGCAACGCCGTAGCGTTCGCGGTAGGCTCTGACCGGCTCGAGGAAGCCGCCGAATTCCGCATTGTTTTGCAGGAGTGTGAACAAGTCGTTCAGATTGGCAATGGCGACAACGGGCAGGCCGTATTGTTTTTCCACTTCCTGAACGGCGGACAATTCGCCCGTGCCTTTTTCCATGCGGTCGAGCGCGATGGCGACGGCGGCGGGCGTTGCGCCTTCCGCTTCAATCAGTTTGACCGATTCGCGCACAGATGTTCCCGCAGAAATCACGTCGTCGATAATCAATACGCGGCCTTTGAGCGGCGCACCGACCAACACGCCGCCTTCGCCGTGGTCTTTCGCTTCTTTGCGGTTGTAGGCAAACGGCACGTTCACGCCTTTTTCCGCCAGCATCATCGCCGTCGCCGCCGCCAAAATAATGCCTTTGTAAGCCGGGCCGAACAGCATGTCGAATTTTACGCCGCTCTCGATAATCGCCTGCGCATAAAACTTCGCCAGTTGCAGCGTCGATGCGCCGTCGTTAAACAGTCCGGCGTTGAAAAAATAAGGCGACTGACGGCCTGCCTTGGTCGTGAATTCACCGAATTTCAATACATTCTGCGCCAGCGCAAACTTGAGGAAATCTTGACGGAAATCGGACATTTTGCTTCTTTCGAAAGATATTGATTTATAAAGGAAGAGATTATAAAGGATTCATGAGGAAAATGCAGGTCGTCTGAAAAAGTGGGTTGGTTTGATGCGTTTCCTGCTAATGAATTGTTAGCTTGGTTATAGTTTAGTTATATTTTGTTTATAAATTTACTTGAATTAACTATTGCATATGGGTTGGCTTATCTTTTTAGTATAAAATGTCTAAGTCATTGATTCAGGTGCATCGCAAGCACAATCAAGACTTGTTCCCGAATACAGAAACTTCGAGATTCAATTTAAAAAAGGATGATACGACATGAAAAAAGTACTTGCATTGATTTGTACAGCAACTTTGGCTGCCTGCGGAGGTGGGGGCGGTGGTGGAAATTCCACTCCTTCTTCACAATCTACGCCTAACGCAGGTCCAAGCAACCCATCAACGTCGCAGAAGCCTGCAACTCCCCCATCAACGACAACTCCTGCAAAACCTGAGACGGGTAAAACGCCTACTGCTCCTAAAACTCCTGCTACTCCGGCGGTTCCTACCGCTGCACAGCAAACAGTTGGCGGTAACAGCATTGCCATCGATAATAGCAATATCAAACACATCCGCGTTGACGGTGTGGATTTCGACTTGACCCAAAGCGGCGGTATTTCTTTGAATAATTGGAAAGGCAAAGTTCCTGGTTTCATTTCAGGAATTGCATCCGGCGAGCCGAAATCCGTACAGAAATTCTTGGTCAATACCGCTTCAGCAAACGCTACTGCCGGCGTGTTGGAAGTTAACGGCAAAAAACAAGCTTTCTTCAGCGGACACTTTACGCCCGCAGCCGAGCTGCCTAAAGGACAAGTTCATTACAGCACCAGCGTTGCCTCTATGCATAGCGGCGCAAATTACGATATTACCCGCACAGAGTTGACTGCCAATTTTGACAGTAAAAAATTAACAGGCACTATCTCTCGTGATGCTAAATTTGGCGACAACATTGCTGTTAATGCCCAAATTAGCGGCAACAAGTTTGAACAATCCGGTGCGACCCAAGTCAAAGGCGGTTTCTTTGGCAAAAATGCAGCGGAAGTTGCAGGCGGATTCTCTAGCGGCAATACGGTAGGCGCATTCGTCGGCTCGAAGAAATAATCTTCCGGTAAACGGTATTGCAAATAAAGGTCCTTGGATTCGGATTTCAAGTGCAACACTAGTGTATCAGTGGTTTGAACAGATTCAAGAATAAAACACTTGGCGTTTCGTAGCCAAGTGTTTTTCTTGGCCGGTGGTTCAACTCATCTTGA
>NZ_CALNWV010000046.1:0-18882 GCF_940793045.1 Neisseria sp. Marseille-Q2251 | reverse complement strand
TGCCTCGCCTTAGCTCAAAGAGAACGATTCTCTAAGGTGCTGAAGCACCAAGTGAATCGGTTCCGTACTATCTGTACTGTCTGCGGCTTCGTCGCCTTGTCCTGATTTAAAGTTAATCCACTATAAAGCCGCTGCCGGAGCATGGATTCTGTTTTCAGACGACCTTCAACGCTTCTTCCGCCTTTTGCAGGGCGGTTTGCTCGTCGGCTTCGACGATGTAGTTTACGCCCAGCGCGGGGGCGAGTTTGGACGATTGTTCGCGGAAGAACGCCAGTTGCGCCGCGTCGGGTTCGATGAGGAGCATGGCGGCGCAGCGTTCGGCGAGTTGCGGCCGGTGTGCCTTTATCCATTCGATGTAGGTTTTGCGGTCGGCAATGCGCTGTTCGTCGCTCACCTGCCGCCGCATGGGGGTGCAGACGGTGGCAAAGCGGCGGTTTTGGTTTAACAGGGTTTCGAATTCGGCCAGCCAGTCGGCGAAGTCGGCGACGTGGGTCAGGTCGGTCAGGTAGATGGTGCCTTCGGGCAGGGTTTTGGCGGGGGTGAAGTAGTGCATGGGGTTCCTTTGGGTGTTTTTGGGGAGCAGGGTAGGTTGGACATTGATGATTAGACTTCTTGTGCCGTCATTAGTTACGCAAGTCCGCTTTGCTACCTCCGCGTAGGCGGGAATCCAGAATGGAGACTCGAAGGTACTTTCTTTATCTGATAAGTTTCTGTACGGATGAGTCTGGATTCCCGCCTGTGCGGGAATGACGATAATCGGTTGTTACGGCCGTTTCAGACGACCTCCATCATTTCAGCTCCGCCTAAAACTTCCATTCCGCGCTCACTCCCACGCTTCTGGGGCGTTGGTAGAGTGCGTCTTGGCGGTCGGCGCTGGAAATGAATATGGGGCGGCGGCGGTTGAACACGTTGTCGGCGTAGAGCGAGACGCGGCCTTGTTTGAAGTTGTAGGCGGTGTAGAGGTTGACTTGGTTGTACGCGCCGATTTTGCCCGATTCGGCATTGTCGGCGGCGGAGTAGTAGCCGCCGTAGAAGCGCACGTCGCCGCCGGCTTCCCAGCCTTTGTCGTTCAGGTATTTCACGCCGATGTTGGCGGTGTATTTGGGCGCGCGGCCGAGTTTGTTGCCTTCGATGCCGCTGTCGGGATAGCTTTTGATTTTGGTGTTGAGCAGCCCCAGTCCGGTGGTGAGTTTCAGGCTGTCGGTCGCCTGCCAGTCGGCGGCGAGTTCTGCGCCGTAGGTGTGGACTTTTTTGGCGTTGCGGATGACGACGGAGTTGGTGCCGAGATAGAAGGGGAGCTGCATGTCGCGGTAGTGGTTCAGAAACAGGTTGCCGGAGAGTTGCAGGCGGCGGTCTGCGCTGCGCCAGCGGGTGTACCACTCGTAGTTGTTCACATATTCGGGTTCATAAGTGTAGGTTACGACAGGGCGGCCGAAGGTGATGCCCGCGCCGCCGGGGTTGTAGCCGCGTGCAGCTTTAATGCCGCTGACCCATTGGTCGGTGGGTTTGAAGGCGATGTCGATTTTGGGCAGGAAGACGGTCTGGCCTTTGTCTAAATCAAGGTGCAGTGCGCCGCTGCCGCCGCTTCGTTTGTGCGTTTCTTTTTCAAGGCGTGCGGCGGCCGTGATGTCCCATTTTTCGCTGGGGCTGTATGTGGTTTCGGCAAACAGGGCGCGCACGCTGTTGCGGTCGTCAAAGGTGTTGCGGCCGCCGACGCTGCGGATATCCACCCATTCGTCTTGTTTGCTGCGGAAGTAGTGCAGTCCGGCAAGGCCTTTCAGACGACCTTTGTTTGAAAAATGCAATACCGGTTCCCATTGCAGTTCGTGGCCTTTGAGTTCGGCGGGAACGCCTTGCGGGCTGACGGTCATCGGCAGGTGCAGCCGCTCGTTGTGGTAGCGGCCGTAAACCAGTTTGTTTTCCAGTTTCAGATAGTCGTTAAGCTGCCACGATACGTCCCAGATGCCCGATGTCGAGCCGGTTACGAACACGGGCTTTTCTTTTAAAAAACGGCGGCTGGCGGTGTTGCCCATGATTTCGTTTTGCGGCGCGCGCGAACGGATGTGGTTCAGCGTCAGGCGGCTGTAAAAATCGGGATGGTTTTCGGGCGTGAGCAGGAGTTTGAAGCGCACGTTAGTGTTTTCCACGCGGCGCGGGTTGCCGGTCGGCTCATAGGACACGAACGGCTCGTAGCTTTCGCGTTGCTGCCGCTCCGCGCTCAATCTGAAGGCAAGGTTGTTTTTCACAATCGGGCCGGACACTACGCCGGCGATGTTGCGCGTTTTCTGGTTGCCCAAACCCAAGCGCAGCGCGCCTTCCCATTCGTCGGTCGGGTCTTTGGAACGCATCACCACCGCGCCCGCCACCGCGTTCTGCCCGCGCACATGGCTTTGCGGCCCGCGCAAGACTTCCACCTGCTGCATGTCCCACAGCGACTGCGTGCCGAAGGCGTATTCATTGTAAGTGGCGGAGCGGCCGTCTATGGACAGGTTCAGGCGCGGCCGCGTGCCCGCGAAAAACGCCACCGCACCGACGGCGGGGCCGGAGCCGTCCACGCCGCGCACGGTCGGCAAATCGTTGCCGCTGCCCAAATCCACCGTGTTCACAGTCTGTTTGAGCAGGTCGGTCGCGGAAAGGTTGTGGCCGCTGCGGTCGATGTTCGGCGTGGTGAAAACGCGGTTGGACGTGGCGGTTTCAAAGCCGCTGCGGTTGGTGCGTTCGCCGGTTACGACGACTTCTTCCAACTGCACTTGTTCCGCGTCTTGCGCCGCATCGGCGGCATAAATCCATTCGGAGGCAAAGGCGGCGGCAAGCAGCAGCGGCAGGCGGCGGAGGGTAGGTTTCTGCATTTCCTTATCCTTTCAGACGACATACGTCGGAGCGGATTGAACATCAGACAATCCAACCGCTCCGTCAGTATGCAAATATTTGTTGTTTACACATTTACATAAAACAAACTATTAATGTAAAGTATAAGAAACAAAAAACAGGAATGCAAGTGTTTATCATTCACTTTACTTGTTCCTTTTTATAGTGAACCATCTCAAAAACAATTCCCTCTCCCAGTTCGGCGGGAGAAGGTTTGGGAGGGCAATTCCGTGACCTTTATGAATTTGGCCTGCTAAGCATTCGACAGCCCCCTGTCCGCAGGGCGGAGAGGAGGGGCAAGGAAAGAGGCCGTCTGAAACGCCGCCATATTGCCATTGCCACCGTGGGAAAATATGATGAGTATCCGACTTGCGGATAACTTTAATGAAAACCCTTTTATGAACAAAATCAAGACCTTTCTACCGTCATGACTGCCAGCAAACAACAAACCATCGCCGATACCGCCCGCCGCCTGTTCCGCGAACACGGCTTTTCCGCCGTATCCGTAGGCGGAATCTGCGCCGAGGCCGCCGTCAGCCGCGTTACCTTTTACAAGCATTACAGCGGCAAAAACGCGCTCTTGCAGGAAATCGTTACCAAACAGAAAAACCGCGTCCGTGCCGAATTTGAAAATCTGCTTGCACGGCAATGCAGCCTGCGCGAAGCCGCCGAAGCCGTTTTTGCTCTGCAACGGCGGTCGTTCGACGAGCTTTATTCCGCCGCCTTCCTGCGCGATATCGAAGAGAACACCGATTTGGAGCTGGAGCGGTTTTTCCACGAATTGAACGAAGAAAAATACGCCTTTATGCGCGGTTTCTTCCATACCCTGCAACAACGCCGCCTGATTCAGCCCGATTTGCCGGTGGAACTCATCGACCTGTTCATCCGTCAGGCGGATATATTGATGCGCCATCCGCAACTGGCCGCGCTTTATGCCGCTACGCCGCAAAAGCTGCCGCAGGACGTATTGGGGTTGTTGCTGCACGGTTTGGCGGGAGAAGAGGGAAGGAACGAGGGAGGAGATTGAGTTTGAGGGAGGGTGAAAGGGATTCGCTGCATTTCCTATAAAACGTCGTCTGAAAACGAATTGTTGATTTTCAGACGACGTTTTAATTAGGTGGCACTAGATTTGCACTAAATGCCACACGATTCTTTGTCGGTTGCTTGGGATTTGGAATAGCAGCAAGTGGATTGGGTGGGGAACTGCATGGGTTTACCCTGATGTAAGTAGATCAGACAGGGAACGGATTTAGTGAATTTGTCGGCGGAACATCTGCAGGTCCATGCCGCGGTATTGGACGGAATCGGGCTATTTACTAAAGACACAACTTGGACACAGTTGCGACATGAAAAAATACCTTGCTTACGCAAGGCATTGATTTGATTGGTGGGTCCGGTGGGGTTCGAACCCACGACCAAGGGATTATGAGTCCCCTGCTCTAACCCCTGAGCTACAGACCCGTTCAAGAGTAGGGGCGTATTGTATCATAAATTATTCCGCTTACAAGGTCGTCTGAAAAAGATAATGTGTCTGCTATTGCCGACCGGCTTTATATTGATTATTTGGGTTGCACTGCCGCAGTAGACTTGTCTTGCCTGTGGTTTGCTGCTTTGGGTGGAAAGCAGATTTCGGCGACCGATGATTTCCTGTTCAATGGACTGAGTGTAAATGTTTGGAAAAGTAAATCTAAAGTTATATTTTGATAGTTTACATTGTTTTGACCTAGCATTTTATTTTCAAAAGGATTTTGAAAATCTGATTCGGCAGACATGGTGGAATAGGGGATTGAATATTGAGAAACAAGGTAGGGTGGTTGGTTATTTTGACTGGTTTGGGGCGGGGTTTTCACTTACAATCAAACAAGGTTTACATATGGCAACACTCCGCCGCTTGATGCCAAGGTTGGTTGCAGACGTTTTTGTTTGATTTCACGGCATTGTGCGGATGTGTTTGTTTAGGCTTTTCGTCCATAAGGAAAACTAAGAAAAACAAGGAAAAACAATGCGCCGCTTACCAATTTTATCCCTCATCTTATTTCCCACCTTGTCGCACGCTGCTGATTTTGACGGCGCGTCGCTCAGTTTGTTTTGGGGTGCGCCGTTTGCGTTGATTCTTTTGTCTATCGCGTTGGGTCCGCTCTTTTTCGCGCATACCTGGCATCACCATTTCGGCAAGATTACGGCGTTTTGGACGCTGCTGTTTTTGGTTCCGTTCGCCGTTGTGTTTGGTTTTGGGGCGGGTGTACATACGGTTGCCCATGCGTTGGTTGAGGAATATATCCCGTTTATCCTGCTGCTTTTGGCTTTATACACGATTTCGGGCGGGATTTTGGTTTGGGGTAAGCTCAATGGTACGCCTGCGCTGAATACCGGGCTGCTGGCGGCGGGGACGGTGATGGCGTCTTTTATGGGGACGACCGGTGCGGCGATGCTGATGATTCGTCCGCTGCTGAAGGCAAATCATTACCGTAAGAAAAAGGTGCATATCGTTGTATTCTTTATCTTTTTGGTGGCGAATATCGGCGGCGGTCTGACGCCGTTGGGCGATCCTCCGCTGTTTTTGGGTTTCTTGAAGGGCGTGGATTTCATGTGGACGGTGAAACACATGTTGATGCCCGTATTGATCAGTACGGTGGTGCTGTTGTTGGTGTTTTATATTATCGACAGCCGCTATCACGCGCGTGAAGCCAATGTGGAACAGATTCGGCAGGAAGAGGAAGCCGATGAAGATTTGCGGATTTCCGGTAAATGGAACTTCCTGCTGTTGGCGGGCGTGGTCGGTGCGGTTTTGCTGTCCGGCTTGTGGAAGCCCGATCATCCGGGATTTGAGATTTTAGGCAGCCACTATGCGTTGCAAAATTTAGTGCGCGATGTGATTTTGCTGGCGCTGACCATTGTTTCGCTGCTGATTACACCCAAGCAGGTTAGGGCGGGTAATGAATTCAATTTCGACCCGATTGCCGAAGTGGGCAAACTATTTTTGGGTATTTTCATCACGATTTCCCCTGTCTTGGCGATTTTGAAGGCGGGCGAAGCGGGGGCGCTGGGTTCGGTGGTATCGTTGGTGCATGATGTTTCGGGCAATCCGATTAATACGATGTATTTCTGGATGAGCGGTTTGTTGTCCGCCTTTTTGGATAATGCGCCGACTTATTTGGTGTTCTTCAATATGGCGGGCGGCGATGCTCAGGCTCTGATGACGGGGCATTTGTTCCATTCGCTGCTGGCTATATCCATGGGTTCGGTGTTTATGGGTGCGCTCACTTATATCGGTAATGCGCCGAACTTTATGGTTAAGGCGATTGCAGAGCAGCGCGGTATCCCGATGCCGACTTTCTTCGGTTATATGATGTGGTCGGTGGGGGTATTGATTCCGCTGTTTATACTGCATACGCTGATTTTCTTTGTTTGGCAGTTGTTCTGATACTTGCTTGTCCTCAAAAGGTCGTCTGAAAACCTGATTCTTGTGATTCGGTTTTCAGACGACCTTTTTGTATTCTGCCGCTTGTTTCGAAAGGATTAATTTTGGGCATCAATATTGTATAGTGGATTAAATTTAAATCAGGACAAGGCGACGAAGCTGCAGACAGTACAGATAGTACGGCAAGGCGAGGCAACGCCGTACTGGTTTAAAGTTAATCCACTATAATTTTATTGGAGGGCTGATTTGCGCGGGATTCGGGGCAGGAAGCTGGAAAAAATCTTCGTAAATCTGACATAAGGCGGGCTGTTCCTGCTAAAATCAAACGTTTTACAGTTTTCATTTAATTGTTGTTTTCCGTAAGTAAGGCTTTACTTTCAGACGACCTCCCCATGCTTTGCCATTTCAAACGTTGTCTGAAAAGTTGGAACATTTTATTCTGTTTAACTCATCACAAGTAATGCAAATCTATGATTAAAATCAAAAAAGGCCTAGACCTGCCCATCGCGGGCAGACCGGAGCAAGCCGTTTACGACGGTCCGGCCATTACCGAAGTCGCGTTGCTTGGCGAAGAATATGCCGGTATGCGCCCCTCGATGAAAGTCAAGGAAGGCGATTCCGTCAAAAAAGGCCAAGTGCTGTTTGAAGACAAGAAAAATCCGGGCGTGGTGTTTACTGCGCCGGCTTCCGGCAAAATCGCTGCGATTCACCGCGGCGAAAAGCGTGTGCTTCAGTCTGTCGTGATTGCCGTTGAAGGCGATGACGAAATCGAGTTCGAACGCTACACGCCCGATGCGTTGGCAAACTTAAGCGGCGAAGAAGTGCGCCGCAATCTGATTCAATCCGGTTTGTGGACTGTGCTGCGTACCCGTCCGTTCAGCAAAATCCCTGCCGTCGATGCCGAGCCGTTCGCCATTTTCGTCAATGCGATGGACACCAATCCGCTGGCGGCAGACCCTGTGGTCGTGATCAAAGAAGCAGCCGAGGATTTCAGACGAGGTTTGCTGGTGTTGAGCCGTCTGACCGAACGTAAAATCCATGTTTGTAAAGCAGCCGGTGCGGACGTGCCGTCTGAAAACGCCGCCAACATTGAAACACACGAATTCGGCGGCCCGCATCCCGCTGGTTTGAGCGGCACGCACATTCATTTCATCGAGCCTGTCGGCGCGAATAAAACCGTGTGGACAATCAATTATCAAGACGTGATTGCCATCGGACGTTTGTTCGTAACAGGTCGTCTGAACGCCGAACGCGTGGTTGCCTTGGGTGGCCCGCAAGTCAACAAACCGCGCCTCTTGCGTACCGTTTTGGGTGCGAAGGTGTCGCAAATTACCGCCGGCGAATTGGTTGATGCGGACAACCGCGTGATTTCCGGTTCGGTATTGAACGGCGCGATTGCGCAAGGCGCGCATGATTATTTGGGACGCTACCACAATCAGATTTCCGTTATCGAAGAAGGCCGCAGCAAAGAGCTGTTCGGCTGGGTTGCGCCGCAGCCGGACAAATACTCGATTACGCGTACGACCCTCGGTCATTTCCTGAAAAACAAACTCTTCAAGTTCACGACAGCCGTCAACGGTGGCGACCGCGCCATGGTGCCGATTGGTACTTACGAGCGCGTAATGCCGCTAGACATCCTGCCTACCTTACTTTTGCGCGATTTAATCGTCGGCGATACCGACAGCGCTCAGGCTTTGGGTTGCTTGGAATTGGACGAAGAAGACCTCGCTTTGTGCAGCTTCGTCTGCCCGGGTAAATACGAATACGGCCCGCTGTTGCGCAAGGTGCTGGAAACCATTGAGAAGGAAGGCTGATTATGGGCTTGAAACATTTTCTGGAAAAAATCGAACCGCACTTCCTGCCAGGCGGCAAGCATGAAAAATGGTATGCCCTCTATGAAGCTGCGGCGACGATTTTCTACACATCCGGCGCGGTAACACGCAAAGCGGCACACGTCCGCGACGCGCTCGACTCCAAACGCATGATGATTTTGGTGTGGCTGGCTTTGTTCCCTGCCATGTTCTTCGGCATGTACAACGTCGGCGCGCAGGCATTCGGTGCCTTAACACCCGATTTGCTGCAACAAAATATCGCCAATGACTGGCATTACGCCCTTGCCAACGCTTTAGGCATCAATATGTCGTCTGAAGCCAGCCTGTTGGGCAAAATGCTGTTCGGCGCGATTTACTTCCTGCCGATTTACGCGACCGTATTTGCCGTCGGCGGTTTCTGGGAAGTCTTGTTCGCCACCGTGCGTAAACACGAAATCAACGAAGGTTTCTTCGTTACTTCGATTCTGTTTGCCTTAATCGTTCCGCCTACGCTGCCGCTTTGGCAGGCTGCCTTGGGTATTACCTTCGGCGTGGTGGTTGCGAAAGAGGTGTTCGGCGGCACGGGTAAAAACTTTATGAACCCTGCGTTAGCAGGCCGTGCCTTCTTGTTCTTCGCATATCCCGCTAATATTACCGGCGACACCGTTTGGACAGCGGTTGACGGCTATTCCGGCGCAACTGCGTTGGCGCAATGGGCGGCACACGGTTCGGAAGGTCTGAAAAATGCCGTTACCAATCAACCGATCACTTGGATGGATGCGTTTATCGGCAACTTGCCCGGTTCTATCGGCGAAGTATCCACTTTGGCACTTTTAATCGGCGGCGCGTTTATCGTGTTTGCCCGCATCGCTTCTTGGCGCATTATTGCCGGCGTGATGATCGGTATGATTGCGATGTCTTCGCTGTTTAATGTTATCGGTTCGGACACTAACCCGATGTTCAGCATGCCTTGGTACTGGCATCTGGTCGTCGGCGGCTTCGCCATCGGTATGCTGTTTATGGCGACCGACCCTGTTTCCGCTTCCTTTACCAATGTCGGCAAATGGTGGTACGGCGCTCTAATCGGCGTGATGTGCGTGTTAATCCGCGTGGTCAATCCGGCTTACCCCGAAGGCATGATGTTGGCGATTCTGTTTGCCAACCTGTTTGCCCCGATTTTCGACTATTTCGTCGCACAAGCGAACATCAAACGCAGAAAGGCGCGCAGCAATGGCTAAGAAATTCGATAAAGACAGCTTCAGCGGCACGCTGATTGTGGTGTTGGCGGTCAGCCTGATTTGCTCGGTCATCGTGGCGGGCGCGGTTGTCGGCTTGAAACCGGTGCAGGAAAAACAAAAGGTTCAGGACAAGCAAAGCTACATCCTGAGCGTTGCCGGTTTGCTCGATAAAAATACCGACATCAGCAAAACCTTTGCCGACCGCATCGAACAACGCGTGGTCGATTTGGCGACCGGCGAATATGTGAAAGACGCGCCGAAAGACTTCAGCGCGCGTGTTGCCGCCAAAGACCCTGCGCAAAGCATCCAAATCAAACCTGAAGACGATTTGGCAGGTATCAAAAGCCGCGCCAAATACACCGAAGTTTATTTGGTAAAAGGCGATGACGGCAAAGTCAGCCAAATCATCCTGCCTATGCACGGCAACGGTTTGTGGTCGGTCATGTACGGCTTCGTCGCCATCCAACCTGACGGCAACACCATTAACGGCATTACCTACTACGACCAAGGCGAAACTCCGGGCTTGGGCGGCGAAATCGGCAATCCGTTGTGGCAACAAAAATTCGTCGGCAAAAAACTCTTTGACGAACAAGGCAAACTTGCCCTGCACGTCGGCAAAGGCGCAGGTTCAGATAAAGAACACGGCGTAGATGCACTCTCCGGCGCATCGCTGACTTCCAAAGGCGTACAAGGCTCGTTCGACTACTGGTTCGGCGAAAACGGCTATATCCCCTACCTGAACAAATTGAAATCAGCAGGAGCACAATAATGGCTGATATGAAACGCTTGAAACATTTAATGTTTTCACCCTTTATCGACAATAACCCGATTGCCTTGCAGGTTTTGGGTATTTGTTCGGCGCTGGCGGTTACCACCAAACTTCAGACGGCCATCGTGATGGGTATTTCCGTCAGTTTGGTAACCGGTTTTTCCAGCTTCTTCATCTCGCTGGTGCGCAATTACATTCCAAACAGCATCCGCATTATCGTGCAGATGGCGATTGTCGCGTCGCTGGTTACGCTGGTTGACCAATTATTGCAGGCCTATGCCTACGAATTGTCCAAACAGCTCTCCGTATTCGTCGGCCTGATTATTACCAACTGTATCGTGATGGGTCGTGCCGAAGCCTTCGCCATGAAAGAGCCGCCGCTGGAAAGTTTGGTGGACGGTATCGGTAATGGCGCAGGTTACGGCATGATGCTGATTATCATCGCAACCATCCGTGAGCTTATCGGTTCAGGCAAACTCTTGGGCTACACCGTTTTCCAAACCGTGCAGGACGGTGGTTGGTATCAAACCAACGGCCTCTTCTTGCTGGCACCGAGCGCGTTCTTCATCATCGGCTTTTTGATTTGGGGTTTGCGCACATGGAAACCCGAACAGGCGGAGAAATAAGACATGGAACACTATTTAAGCCTTTTTGTGAAATCCGTCTTCATTGAAAACATGGCGCTGTCTTTCTTCTTGGGCATGTGTACTTTTCTGGCGGTATCGAAAAAAGTATCCACCGCATTCGGCTTGGGCGTTGCCGTTACCTTCGTACTCGGTCTGTCCGTCCCTGCCAACCAGCTCGTTTACTCGCTGCTCAAAGACGGCGCGATTGTTGAAGGCGTGGATTTGACCTTCCTGAAATTCATCACCTTTATCGGCGTGATTGCGGCTTTGGTGCAGATTTTGGAAATGTTCTTGGACAAATTCTTCCCCGCCCTTTATAACGCGCTGGGTATTTACCTGCCGCTGATTACCGTAAACTGCGCGATTTTCGGTGCCGTTTCGTTTATGGCGCAACGTGAATACAACTTCGGCGAATCCGTCGTGTACGGCTTCGGCGCAGGCTTGGGCTGGATGTTGGCGATTGTCGCTTTGGCGGGCATTACCGAAAAAATGAAATATTCGGACGCACCCAAAGGCCTCAAAGGACTGGGTATCACCTTCATCTCCGCCGGCCTGATGGCGATGGCGTTTATGTCGTTCTCCGGCATCCAGTTATAAGAAAGGATTCGGCATGGAAATTATTTTAGGTATCGTGATGTTCACCGTCATCGTCTTGGCTTTGGCACTGATGATTCTGTTTGCCAAATCCAAGCTGGTGAGCGAGGGCGACATCACCATCAAAGTCAATGATGAAAAAGAACTGACTATGCCCGCCGGCGGAAAACTGTTGGGCGCGCTTGCCAGCCAAGGCATCTTCGTACCCTCCGCCTGCGGTGGCGGCGGTTCGTGCGGACAATGCCGCGTTGTCGTGAAAAGCGGTGGTGGCGACATTCTGCCGACCGAGTTGTCCCACATCAGCAAACGCGAAGCACGCGAAGGCTGCCGTCTGTCTTGTCAGGTCAACGTCAAAACCGACATGGACATCGAAGTGCCGGAAGAAGTGTTCGGCGTGAAAAAATGGGAATGCACCGTCATCTCCAATGACAACAAAGCCACGTTCATTAAAGAACTCAAGCTCGCTATTCCCGAAGGCGAAGAAGTTCCCTTCCGAGCCGGCGGCTACATTCAAATCGAAGCCCCGCCGCACACCGTTGCCTACAAAGACTTCGACATTCCTAAGGAATATCACGAAGACTGGGATAAATACAATCTGTGGCAATACGTTTCCAAAGTGGACGAGCCGATTTTGCGCGCTTACTCCATGGCTTCATATCCAGAAGAAAAAGGCATCATCATGCTGAACGTGCGTATCGCGACACCGCCTCCGCGCGTACCCGATGCGCCTCCTGGACAAATGTCGTCTTACATCTGGTCGCTCAAACCCGGCGACAAAGTAACCATCTCCGGTCCGTTCGGCGAATTCTTCGCCAAAGACACCGATGCGGAAATGGTATTTATCGGCGGCGGCGCAGGTATGGCGCCGATGCGTTCCCACATTTTCGACCAGTTGAAACGTTTGAACTCCAAACGCAAAATCACTTTCTGGTACGGCGCACGTTCCAAACGCGAAATGTTCTATGTTGAAGACTTCGACCAACTCGCAGCGGAATTCCCGAACTTCACATGGCACGTCGCTTTGTCTGACCCACTGCCGGAAGACAACTGGGATGGCTACACAGGCTTCATCCACAACGTGGTTTACGAAAACCACCTGAAAAACCACGAAGCACCCGAAGACTGCGAATTCTATATGTGCGGCCCTCCGATCATGAACCAATCCGTCATCAAAATGCTCAAAGACTTGGGCGTAGAAGATGAAAACATCCTCTTGGATGACTTCGGCGGTTAATATTCGGCTTCAAATACAAAAGGAAGAAACTTCAGTTTCTTCCTTTTTTGTGGATGTGAATTGAAATAGAAGCTGGGGATTTTGTTGCCATTAAGTATTATGGGGGTGGCGGTTTCCCCATTGTGCCCACTATATATTTCAGTCTCCTGCTTCATTGCCGAATACATTGGACTTGAGAGGATGGCTCTTTTATCAAAATAGAAAAAGGTCGTCTGAAAACGGACTTGGCGGGTCTCGCCAACGTTTTCAGACGACCTTTGTTCAAACGCTCTTGCGTTTATTCAATCCTTTTAGTCGGCAACGGCCATCAGGCTGGCGTTGCCGCCGGCGGCTGTGGTGTTGACGCTGCAAGAGATTTCTTCAAATACTTGCAGGATGTCCAAGCCTTGTTCGGACGGGAGGATGCGGATGAGTGCGCCGTCGCGTTTTGCCAGCTCTTGCTTGCGGCTGCTGTCCAGCGGGCTTAGGGCGGCGACGTGGTGCACGCCTGTGCTTTCGGGTTTGCTGTTGACTTGCAACAGGCCTTCGAGGTCGGCGGTGTAGGCGGCAAGCGGGCTGTCGGGTTCGACGACGGTTACGATGCCTGCGGCGGCAAGTTCGGTCAGGGCGCAGAAGGCTTGCAGGAGGCTGCCGCCGTGTACCCAGACGCGTTTGGGCGCGCGCCAGCTCAGGGCGTTGCGTTCGCCGGTCGGGCCGACCAAGACGGATTCTGCTTGGCGCAGGGTACGGATGCGGGCGTGCCCCAATGCCGATGCCGCTGCTTTTTTCTCTTCCGCATTAAACGGCAGCTTGTGAATCAGGGCTTCAAGACGTTTGAGCGCGACTTCGTCGGCTTGTCCGATGCGGCTCAGCGGCGGGGCAACCCATTCGGGGATGCGGGTCAGTTTTTGCAGGTAGAACGAACCGCCTGCTTTCGGACCTGTGCCGGACATGCCGTGTCCGCCGAACGGTTGTACGCCGACGACGGCGCCGACGATGTTGCGGTTGACGTAAACGTTACCCGCTTCGATGCGTTCGCGGATGCGTTTGACCGTGCCTTCGATGCGGCTGTGTACGCCGCTGGTGAGCGCGTAGCCTTTGCTGTTGATTTGGTCGATGATTTGGTCAAGTTCGTCGGCACGGTAGCGGACGACGTGCAGCACTGGACCGAAGACTTCGCGGGTGAGTTCGTTCAAATTGTTGAGTTCGAACAAAATCGGCAGCACGAAAGTGGATTTCGCAGGATCAACGTCGGAGGCGGCTTTGACTTCGTGGTAAGACTTGGCAACGCCTTTCATTTTATTGATGTGCGATTGCAGGTTTTGCTGCGCTTCGGCATCGATGACGGGGCCTACGTCGGTGGTGAGCTGAATGGGTTTGCCGACGACCAATTCGTCCATTGCGCCTTTGATGATAGCGAGCATCTTGTCGGCAACATCCTCTTGGACGCAAAGGATACGCAGGGCGGAGCAGCGTTGTCCCGCGCTGTCAAAGGCGGAGTTGAGCACGTCCAAGCAAACCTGCTCGGGCAGCGCGGTGGAATCGACAATCATGGCGTTTTGACCGCCGGTTTCGGCAATCAATACGGGGCTGTCGTCGCGTTTGGCAAGGGCTTTGTTAATCAGTTGCGCCACTTCGGTCGAACCGGTGAAAATCACGCCGCCGATACGCGGATCGCCTGTCAGTGCTGCGCCGACATCGCCTGCGCCGAGCACAAGTTGCAAGGCGGAAGTCGGGATGCCTGCTTCGTGCATCAGGGAAACAGCGTAGCTGGCAATCAGGCTGGTTTGTTCGGCAGGTTTGGCGATAACGGTGTTGCCCGCCGCCAATGCGGAAACGACTTCGCCGGTAAAGATGGCGAGCGGGAAGTTCCACGGGCTGATGGCGACGATGGCGCCGACGGCTTTGGCGTCTTTGGGCAGGGTGTTTTCGGCTTCGCCTGCGTAGTAGCGGCAAAAATCGACGGCTTCGCGCACTTCGGCGACGGCGTTGTTCAGCGTTTTACCTGCTTCGCGTACGGCAAGCATCATCAGCGCGGGGGTGTGTTGTTCCAGCAAATCGGCGAAACGGCGCAAGCAATTAGCACGTTCGGCGGCAGGCGTCGCGCTCCATTCAGGGAACGCGTCAACGGCTGCACCGACGGCTTCTTGGGCAAGCGCGGCATCGGCAAAGCTGACTGTGCCGACGATGTCGTCGTGGTCGGCGGGGTTTTTAATCGGTTGCGCTTCGCCGACATCGCGGGCTTTGCCGTTGATAATGGACGCGGCGTGGAAGTCTTGCGCGGCGGCGCGGTTGAGTTTTTCTTGAAGCTGTTGCAATACGGTTTCGTTGCTGAAATCGACGCCTTGAGAGTTCAGACGACCCCTGCCGTACAAATCGCGCGGCAGCGGCAAGGCGTTGTGCAGGTGGATGCCTTGTTCGGCGATGGTGTCGAACGGGCTGCGGATCAGCGTGTCGATGCTGATGTTTTCATCGACGATTTGGTTGACGAACGACGAGTTCGCGCCGTTTTCCAACAGGCGGCGCACCAAGTAGGCGAGCAGGGTTTCGTGCGTACCGACCGGGGCGTACACGCGCACGCGGCGGCCTAAGTTTTGCGGGCCGACCACTTGGTCGTACAAGGTTTCACCCATGCCGTGCAGGCATTGGTGTTCAAAGTCTTTGCCTTTGCCCATTTGGTAAATCGCGCCCAAGGTGTAGGCGTTGTGGGTGGCGAATTGCGGGAACACGGCGTCTTGCGCGTCCAGCAGTTTGCGCGCGCAGGCGAGGTAGGAGATGTCGGTATGGACTTTGCGGGTGTAGGTCGGATAGCCGTCCAGGCCGTCCACTTGCGCCCATTTGATTTCGCTGTCCCAGTACGCGCCTTTAACGAGGCGGATCATCAGTTTTTGGTTGTTGCGGCGGGCAAGGTCAATCAGATAGTCGATCACGAAGGGGCAGCGTTTTTGGTATGCCTGAACGACAAAGCCGATGCCTTTGTAACCCGCCAAATCGGGATCAGAAACAAGTGCTTCCATCAAATCCAAAGACAGCTCCAAGCGGTTGGCTTCTTCGGCGTCGATGTTGATACCGATATCGTATTTTTTACCCAAGAGAAACAACTCTTTCAGACGAGGTAAGAGTTCGCTCATGACGCGTTTGTGTTGGGCGCGCGAGTAGCGCGGATGGATGGCGGAAAGTTTGACGGAAATGCCGTTGCCTTCATAAACGCCTTGTCCGGCGGCATCTTTGCCGATGGCGTGAATGGCTTGAACGTAGTCGTTGTAATAGCGGTCGGCATCTTCTTGGGTAAAGGCGGCTTCGCCCAACATGTCGAAGGAGAAGCGGTAGCCCATTTTTTCGCGCTCTTTGCCGTTTTGTAGCGCTTCTTCAATGGTTTGTCCGGTAACAAACTGCTTGCCCAAGAGGCGCATGGCGTAGTTCACACCTTGGCGGATTAGGGGCGCGCCGCCTTTGCTGATGAGGCGGTTCAGGGCAGAACCCATCTGCTTGTCGTTTGTTGCGGTCAGTTTGCCAGTAACCAGCAAGCCCCATGCCGCTGCGTTGACGAACAGGGACGGGCTGTTGTTCAAATGGCTTTTCCAGTTGCCTTCGGAAATTTTGTCGGCAATCAGGCGGTCGCGCGTCGCATTGTCGGGAATGCGCAGCAAAGCTTCCGCCAGACACATCAGCGCAATGCCTTCTTCGCTGGAGAGCGAAAACTCGTGCATCAGCGCATCCACCCCGCTGGCTTTGGTGCGACTGGCACGAACCTGCGTAACCAAACGGCGCGCGAGTTCGGACGCCGCCCGACGCTCCTCATCGCTCATCTGGGCGCGTTGCAGCATATCCTGAACGGCTTCGATTTCGTCGCGGCGGTAAGCATCGGTAATCGCTTGGCGCAGTGGCGTTTGTGTCGGAAAAGCAAAGTCAAACATTTTAAGGTTCTCCAAAGTTTTTATGATGATTTTCAGACGACCCCATCCCTTTTCAAGGTCGTCTGAAAAGATTTAAAGCATATAGATAATATCGTAATAAATTTATACGGGGCGAACAAGTAATTTACCTTGAAAACAGGATTTTTTGCTTTGATAAAAAGCAGATAAAGCCCAAAGGCTGAATTATCCGCATGAGCATCAATATAAAAATAAAACCTGCCTTCCCGTATAAAAATTCAGACGACCTACGGTCAACGGCAGGTCGTCTGAAAACACTTATTTCGCCTCGCGGTATTCCGCGTCCGCTTTTTCAAAACGTTCTTGGATTTCACGAGACGGCTCTTTGTCGGTCAGTGAAACCAGAACAGCGATAATCAAGCAGGCGATGAAGCCGGGGACGATTTCGTACATGGTCCAAATACCGGTTTCATTTGCTGCCAAAGCCGGTTTTTTAACCCACTCCACCCATGCCACCACAGTCAGCGCGCCGGCAATCATTCCCGACAAAGCACCGTATGCCGTAATGCGTTTCCACAATACTGACAGAATCACAATCGGACCGAACGCCGCGCCGAAACCTGCCCACGCATAAGACACCAAGCCCAAAACTTTGCTCTTAGGGTCGGACGCAATCAGAATCGAGATAATGGCAATCGCCAATACCATCAGACGACCAATCCACACCAATTCTGACTGCGGCGCATTTTTGCGCAAAAAGCCTTTGTAGAAGTCTTCCGTAATCGCGCTGGAGCAAACCAAAAGCTGGCAAGACAAAGTGGACATGACCGCCGCCAAAATCGCGCTCAAAATAATGCCTGCAATCCAAGGGTTGAACAATAAAGTAGAAAGCGCGATGAAGATACGTTCGTGGTTGCCGTGCATGGAAGCGGTTTGGTCAGGATTGGCACCAAAATACGCAATGCCGAAATAACCGACCGCTACTGCGCCTGCCAGACACAACACCATCCAAGTCATACCGATGCGGCGTGCGGACACCAGCGATTTCGCGCTCTCAGCCGCCATAAAGCGCGCCAAAATGTGCGGCTGACCGAAATAGCCTAAGCCCCATGCGGCAGTGGAAATAATGCCGATGACGGTCGTACCAGCAAGCAGGCTGTTATATTCCTTGCCTGTACTTGCGGCAACGCTTTGAATTGCGGCAGACATTTGTTCTGCACCGCCCAGACCCAGATACACCATTACCGGCGTCAAAATCAGCGCAAAAATCATCAAAGAAGCTTGCAGCGTATCCGTCCAACTGACCGCCAAGAATCCGCCCAAGAAGGTATAGGCAATGGTTGCCCCCGCACCTAGCCACATCGCCTGATTGTAAGTCATGCCTTCAAACAAGCTTTGGAACAAAGTTGCACCCGCCACAATGCCCGAAGCACAATAAATCGTGAAGAAAAACAAGATAATCAGCGCGGAAACCACTTTCATCAAGTGTCCGCCCGCGCCGAAGCGGTGGAAGAAATAATCCGGCAGCGTCAGCGCATTATTGGCATATTCAGTATGCACGCGCAGACGGCCCGCCACCAAAAGCCAGTTGAAATACGCGCCGACGACCAAACCGATGGCAATCCAAGCCTCATTCAGACCGCTCAAATAAATCGCGCCGGGCAGACCCATCAAAAGCCAGCCCGACATATCGGACGCGCCCGCCGACATCGCCGTAACAAACGGGCCCAAGCTTCGGCCGCCCAAAATATAATCATCGAAATTGCGCGTGGAGAAATACGCGGCCAGACCAATCAAGAGAACAGCAACCAGATAGATTGCAAAAGTGATATACATGGGATTCATGTACTATTCCTCATCTAAAACTTCAAAATCACGGGCTGATGAAATTGCAGGCAATCCACGCCCAAACATTTTTCTAATTAAAATACAGCGGAAATTTCTATTTTTTTGTGGCTTATTGAAAATAAATTATTTATTAATTCAAATGGATATGTAATTAAGACATATGAAATTGTAAATAATCTGTTCGAGCATACCTGAAAACAGAAGGCTTGCAAAGCTTGTGATGACCGTTGCTCGCCGGTTTTACTCAAATATTTTTCAAACCATATTAAAAACATTAGTTTACAAATTATCTTGAAAATATTGCATTTAAATAGGCTTGAAACTATCTTTCTGAAACGTTTGGAAGCAGTCGCAGATTGCATGTAGTCAGACAACAATTTGAATAGATGGGATATGGTTTGGTAGTCGGGGATGCAAGGCAAAAGGTCGTCTGAAAATTTCAGACGACCTCTTGGCAAACTGTTGGGTATGGATAAAGAGCGGAATCGCTTTTATAGTCAATTAAAATCAAAATAGGACAGTAACGCATCGTCAAATCGGGCGTAATCAGACAATACGGTTCGCAGATACCGCTTAATATTCGCCCACACCTTCTCAATCGGGTTGAGCTCAGGTGAAT
>NZ_CALNWV010000045.1:0-19427 GCF_940793045.1 Neisseria sp. Marseille-Q2251 | reverse complement strand
AGTGGCCCGGATGCCTGATTATCGGGTATCCGGGGAGGATTAAGGGGATATTTGGGTAAAATTAGGAGTGATTTGGGGGTGCGGAAATAGACGAAAACCTGTGTTTGGGTTTCGGCTGTCGGGGGAAAAGGAATTTTGCAAAGGTCTCAAGCAGTTGGTATTTAGTTTGGTAAAGCGGTTATTGGAAAAAAGGGAGCGCGGGCGGTTTGATTGTAAGGATGTGAACGATATTGGATGAAAAAGGTTGTCTGAAATTTGTCGGCTCCTATATTGTTAGGGAGCT
Organism: Neisseria sp. Marseille-Q2251; assembly: GCF_940793045.1. Taxonomy (NCBI): domain Bacteria; kingdom Pseudomonadati; phylum Pseudomonadota; class Betaproteobacteria; order Neisseriales; family Neisseriaceae; genus Neisseria; species Neisseria sp. Marseille-Q2251. Next base: position 19,144 of record NZ_CALNWV010000045.1, on the reverse strand, counting down.
GAATTTCAGACGACCTTTGCATTCGGAAAATTCCTTTGCTTTTAGAACAACACTCCTGTCGGCTCGCTGCCTTCGGGGATGTCATATTTCGGATAGCTCGGCGTGCTGGCGGGGGCGTTGTACAGTTTTGCCGGATTTGCTTCAGGACGAACGCTTTGGTTTGGTGCGGAAGCGGGTGTATCGTCAGCTTCGACTTCGATTTCAGTACCTTTAGGCAGAACCACATCTTTGACCGGAGCAGGCTTAGGCGCAATTTTAAGTTTGCTGAAAGCGCTGGAGCCGCTCGTCCAGGCGAGTGATTTCAACGGGGTTTTGAGTTTGACGCCTTTGGCACAGGTCAGACAGTTGGCAGCACCGGTGCGGTTTTTTAAAATAGCGTCTACTTTAGCTGGATTAATGGTTTTACCGTGTGCTTTTGCCCAAGCGGCAATACTTTTCTTCAAGACGGCAGTATCCAGATTTTTTTTGCCGTATGGGTCGTGGTATGCGGCTAGCCAAAGGTTTTGGTTGGCATCTTCGTTGAGGCTGGCCATTTGGTAGATGACGGAGGCGGGAGCGCCGGAGGCGATTGTTTTGGCAAATTCCAGTGCATCCGGAGACTTCATACGGACGCAGCCGTGACTGCGGACGCCCGGTACGCTAGCTGGGGCATTAGTGCCGTGAATGCCTAAACCGAGTTTGGGATCGCCGAGACGGACAAAAACGGGACCGAGCGGATTGTTAGGGCCTGCTGGTACGCTTTTGACGCCGTCGCCACGTTCTTTTTGGATGGATTTAGGGATGTGCCAAGTCGGATTGAAGGCTTTGGCGCCGATTTTGTGTTCGCCCAATGTGGTTTGGGTCATGGCCTTGCCGACGGCGACAGGATAGATTTTGGTCAGTTTGCCGTCTGTATATAAGAATAAGCGTTGTTGCGGAATATTGATGACGACGTGCTGACCTTCGGAAACGGGAGAAACGTCCGGGATGGGTGTGTTGGCTGAGGCGGCGGTAACGAAAAAGGCAGCGGTCAGACCGAAAATGGTTTTTTTCATGTGTCGTAATACTTGTAATAAATGAAAAGAAGATTTTGGGAAATCATACCTGAATCTGTATTTTTTTGTGCGAAAATATGCCCTTTCGGTTGCTTGCCGATTTGAGCGGCAGGTATGGATTGGGGTCGTCTGAAAAGATAAACCGGGTGTCGAGTGGATAAGTGATGGCTGATACGAAATGTTTTGACGGCGTGGCTGATGTTTTTTCTTTGGATTATGAGGGGCGCGGCGTTGCCAGAGTACATGGCAAAACAGTCTTTATTAAAGGTGCGCTGCCTACTGAGAAAGTGTCGTTTCGGGTGCTGAGGGAGAAGAAACAGTTCAGCGAAGCAGAGACAGTAGAAGTATTAAAAGAGTCGGTTGAACGAGTCCGGCCTGCGTGTGGTTATTATGAGACATGTGGCGGCTGCTCGTTGCAACATGTGTCTCCAACCGCTCAAGTTGCATTGAAGCAACGTATTTTGGAAGAACAGCTTGAGCGTATCGGCAGAGTCATGCCGGAGCAGATTTTGCCACCTATTTATGGTTCGGCTTGGCATTATCGGGATAGGGCGCGGTTGAGTGTCTCAGTCGATAAGAAGGGTCGTCTGAAAATGGGTTTTCAGGCGAAAAAAACCAATGAAGTAGTCGATATTGAGGTATGTCATGTGTTGCCGCAGCATATTTCAGATGTCCTGCCTGTGGTGAAATTATTGTTGCAAACGCTGTCTGATGGCGGGGCGGCAGTCCGATTTGTAGAATTTTTTAATAGCCGTGAATTGGTTGTTTTGAACATTTGTTTCATAAAAAAACCGTCTAGCTACTCTTTGAAGCAAATTGAGACATGGTTTGATAAGATATCAGGTGGGGTAAAGCAAGTTTGGCAGGTCTGGTTTCAATATGGGGGCGAGCCGTCAACTGCACTGTACCCTAAGAATTTGCCTGAATTGAAGTACAGTTTGCCTGAATTTTCTGTGGAAATGCCTTATCAGCCAGGTGATTTTACGCAGATTAATGCGGAATTGAATGCTGTAATGATCAGTAGAGCTTTGCGCCTATTGGATATACAGCCCAATGACAGGGTGGCGGATTTGTTTTGTGGTCTCGGCAATTTCAGCCTGCCTATGGCAAAGAGTGGTGCATCAGTAATAGGTATTGAAGGTCTGGATTCGCTTGTTTTACGTGCAAAACAAAACGCTCTTCGAAACAGTTGTGTAAAATATGTGTCGTTTAAGACGGCAGACTTGTTCGATACGGATGAAAAAACAGTAGCCTCATGGGGTGTGTTCGACAAAATATTACTCGATCCTCCAAGGAGTGGTGCTTATGCTGTTGTCAAATCGCTACACGCTCCATATCTGCCGAAAAGAATCGTATATGTTTCATGTAACCCTTCAACTTTTGCGCGCGACGCGGAAGTCTTGGTAAATAAGGGGTACAACTTCAAATCCTCCGGCGTAATGAATATGTTTGCACAGACTTCACACGTCGAATCCATCGGCGTGTTTGAGTTGTAAATCCGATAGTGGGAGTGTCTGACAAATGGTTTTTAATGTAATTATTGGTTGAATCATGTTATCATAATTCAATTGGGGAATAGATGATTCGGCTGTTTCCATAAATGCCGAACATCGAATATATGTAGTTTTATTTGCTGCACCACAGTATCGGGAGGTGTTCTTGAATTATCTTTTAATCATATTGCTAGTGCTTTTGTTTATGGTGCTACTGTTTATTTTTTATAAACAGAACGGCACAGCTAAAACTAAAAAGACGACAAAAGCAGCTAAAGCATCATCCAAAAAAAACCATCACCCAAATCAAGAAAGTATTGAAGGGGGAAGTCCGGATTGGGTTGATCAAATCAATCAATCCGTTTCCGATCCGGATCAACAAGATTGGGAATGGGGAGGCAGTAGTTCTGCCGGTTCAACTACGTCGGTATCTGCGCAAGAAGTCGATCCGCTGACGGAATATCAAGTATATAAGCAATTCGGTTATGAGAGTAAAGCTGCCGAATCCTTGGCAGGTTATTTGAATGGCCTGAGCGACGGTGCGCCTGAAAAATTAGTGCATGAGCTTGTCGGGCTGAGTCTGCGGGTTGGCAATATCGATATGTTGACAGATGCCTTGGAGCGTCATGGCTCTGTCTTGTCTGAAGAAAGTTTGGCTGAGTACGTTAAAGCAGGCTTGATGTCCGATCAAACACATTTGCCATTACGTGTATTGGCAGAAGGACGTTTGGGCTGGAGTATGCAGGAGATCGAGCGTCAAATTGGAGAACAACCTGATTTGGAAGAGACATCCGCATCCGCGCCTGCTACAGCTAATGATAATACTGGTGCCCATCATGCTCCTGGCGTTTCTAAACGTTCTTCTATCGTATTAGGCAAGAAAGAGTTTACGGATATTACGCCAGAAGAGATGGGTGCTGTTATCGGGTTCGTTAAACCTGAACAAAGTGCCAAAATCTTGAAAGACAAAGTAGGTTATGAAACTGCTGTTCAACAATATAACCGTGCCATTCAAAGTTCTTCCAAGCCTGCAAGCCTTATCATTGATGCATTAAAACTTGACTATCAACATGAAGAAATTAGTCAGTTTGCTAAACACTTGTGGAAGCTGTACCACTCATTGGGTCAGTATGGCCGCCAAGTGAAAGAACGCATGCTAGGTTGGGGGTATAGCCTTGGTTATCATGAAGTATTTGATGATTTGGAGAAAGGACCTAACGAAAATAAAATCAGAGAAATTGGTTTGGAAAGGGGTTATATCCAACCTACTTCTCTACAAATGAAAGCTAAATATCGCGAACTGGTACAAAAGGATTCTTCTATTATTAGTGTCAATGCCTCTCCTGCGGATGAAGCATTGAAAGAAGTGGAATCTTTGCTGATGTACGGTCAGTTGGATTTGGCCATAGGTACTTTGGAACAAGCTGTTTTACAGTACCCGCAAGAATCTCAATTGTATGTGATGCTGTTCGATCTTTACGAAAGAGTAGAGGATTGGGCGCGTCTGGAACAATTCTTGCGCTTATTGCGTGAACGCGTTGTCAGCCTTCCGGAAGAAGTGGTATTGGCAATGAGCCGTTTGCTGCAACATGTAAATCAACATTCAAAAAAATAAAATAATTAGAGAGTACCATGATGGATAATCTGTTACCTAAAATCAAAACCATACGGATTATGCTGCGCGATATGAGCGAGCAGCAAGAAGCCGTTTTCCGTATGGCCTTTAAAATGCACAATACGACGAACTATCAGATTCTTGACTCAGATTCAGATGAAATACCAGATTTAGTATTGGTAGATACTGATACTGCTGAGGGCATTGAAACTTGGAAAACGCTCAAAATCAAATATCCTGATATTCCTGTTGCGATGTTTTGTTCGCAAGAGCCATCTGTTACAACGCCGTATTTGGCTAAGCCGGTTAAATTCGATACCTTATTCCCGATTTTGAGAAGTTTGGCGCAGGGGGGGAATATTTTTGATGCTTCGGCTCAAAAGGCGGGAGTACAAGAAGGAACGCAAAACGGTAACGAAAGTAGAAAGGCTACTATTCGTCGCTTTAATCCGAATAAAGGATTACTTGGTGCTTTGAAGTTTGCCAGTCAAGGCCATCAGGATATTGCCGTTTTACATGAGGGCAAACCGGTATTAATTGTTTTCCCAAGTATTCAAAGGGTATTGCTGACAGTCAACGCCCATGAGTTAGAAGGGCTTTGTAAAAATGACAATTTATCTGTTGTATGCAAAGTCGTGCCGGATAATCCTCAGTGGAAAGAAAAAGCCAAAGTAACGATTATGTCTTGTTTGTGGCAGATGGCAATTTGGACTGCTCAGGGAAGATTGATTTATCCGATGACTCCCCAAACGATTTTCACTTTAAAGCGTTGGCCTAATTTGACCAGGCTTGCTCCGGTTCCAGAGTCTATGAGGTTATCTGCGTTTTTAACTAAAACATCAGTCAACTTAAATATCCTCTATAAAGTTATGCCTTTGGAAATGCCGGATATCTTGAATTATTTGGCGGCAACTTCTGTAACAGGCTTTTTGGCAACCGATAGCGAATATGCTCCGAATCAAGCTAATCAGCATGCCAATATTTCTGAACATGTTAGTGTTAATAGTGATGTGCCTGATAGTCAGATGGTTAAGGATGCAGAAAAAGTGGCAGGTCCTTCGCAAGAGCAGCCACGCGGTTTGTTACAGCGCTTAATGCGTAAATTATTGGGAAAACGATAAAAAGGACATGTAATGAAAGAAAATAAAATTATCTTTACCGGTCCGGTTGGAGTAGGTAAAACAACAGCAATTTCTGCGTTATCAGATGAGCCGCCTGTACAGACAGATGCATCTGCATCAGATATGACGCTGGTTCGTAAGGGGTATACGACCGTAGCAATGGATTATGGTGTGATCCATTTGGATGAAGAAGTCAAAGTTCATTTATATGGTACACCGGGGCAAGAACGTTTTAACTTTATGTGGGAAATTCTAAGCCAGGGTAGTATGGGATTGGTATTGCTTTTGGATAATACACGAACAAACCCATTGAAGGATTTGCAATTCTTCTTGGAAGCATTCCGAGAATTATTGAAAACAGCGCCATTAGTAGTAGGCGTTACCAAAATGGATATTCGTTCATTGCCAAGCGTTGATGTATATCAGAAATATTTAGCACAAAATAATTTTAATGTACCGGTTTTTGAGATTGATGCTCGTAGAGAAGATGATGTCAAACAATTGGTTAGCGCAATGTTGTTCTCAATTGATCCGGGTTTAGAGGTATAAAATGGAATCAACACTTTCTTTGCAATCAAATTTATATCCCAGAATTACACCTGCTGGTGCTTATTATGCAGTAACCAGCGATACACCAAGTGCAAGTAGAACATTGCTATATAGCTTATTGCGTGCAAACCCGTCAGAGGTCATTAGTAGTGAAAAAATTCTAGCTTGGGCTGATACCAGTGATATCAATACGGCTTTAAACTTGTTGTACCGTTTGCAACGTTTAGAGTTTTTATATGGTGATGAAAATATTAGTAACGAAGATATTCATTTAACAGATGAGCAGTTACCGGAATTGTTAGAGCAGTTGTCTAATTCAGGTAAAGCTTTGCTGGCTGATGAGAATGGCCTGTATTTCGCCAATGCTAATTTTCATCATGAAGCTGCTGAAGAGTTGGGCCTGTTGGCAAGCGAGGTGGCTAAGATGGAAGATGGTCATCGCCTGCTGATTCGTAACAATTTGCATATCAATAATAGTGCATGGGGGATTTGTGATCCTTCTGGTCAGAGCGAGTTAACATTTTTCCCATTGTACATTGGTGAAACTAAGCTGATTCTAGTTATAGGTGGTATGCCTGACTTAAATAAAGAGGCGTTCGTGACACTGGTTAAAGTGTTGTACCACAGATATGGTAGCCGCCAGCAAACTATATAACTAAAGTTATAATTTTAGAATGGAATAAATATGCAACAATTATTAATCTCCGTGTTGAGTGATTTAAATAATACTTCTCCCGATATTACAGCTTCAGCTGTAATATCGACTGATGGTTTGCCAATTGCTACAATGCTTCCATCACATTTGAATGCGGACAGAGTTGGTGCTATGTCTGCAACATTGTTGGCATTGGGCAATCGTTCAGTGCATGAGCTGGCATGTGGTGAGTTGGATCAAGTGATGGTTAAAGGTAAAACAGGTTATATTCTGTTGAGTCAAGCAGGTGATAATGCAGTATTGGCACTGATGGCGAAGGAAAGCGGTAAGCTGGGTTTGATCTTGCTGGATGCTAAACGTGCTGCTAAACATATTGCAGAAATTTTATAAAACCACATATAAATCATATCATTAATGATAATAGGGGATTAATTCTTGACTTCTTGTTTTTTTAAGATATAATCCCCTTTCTAATTCCCCGATAGCTCAGTCGGTAGAGCGACGGACTGTTAATCCGCAGGTCCCTGGTTCGAGCCCAGGTCGGGGAGCCAAATATCAAAAGCCTGAACATCGAAAATATGTTCAGGCTTTTTTATAAGGTAAATTGTATTGATATTTTCTTTATTCAATTGTTTCGTGGAATTGAATTGTTGTCATAAAAGCGCAAACCTGTTGCATCTTACAAATAGTAGCAATGCATGGACGGATTTTCAGACGACCTTGGATTCGAATTTGAAGTGCAACTTTCCATAACAGAAAAAGGTCAGTATGCGGCAAGTGTTGCACTTCAAATCCGAATCCGCCGATTTCTTCAAACTATTTGCAGTTTGATACTTTTGCTCAAGATTCTCAGTTTAAAAATACTGAAAGTCAGTACCTGCAGACTGTAAATTTGCACTAAATCCCTATTTTTCAAAGGTCGTCTGAAACCATCTTTTCTTCATATGAAACCGTCTTTTTCGCATCAAACCATATATCAAACTGTAAAAATACAATAAAATCCCATGTTAGACTGAAAATCACGGAGTAAACATGAAACTGAAAACCCTTACCCTCGCTGCCGCCCTACTGGCGCTGACCGCCTGCGACAACAAAGCCCAAACCAGCGTCCCTGCCGACAGCGTACCTGCAGCCTCAGCAGCCTCCGCTGCGCCTGTCGCTTTAGTTGAGGGGCTTAACTACACCACTCTCAGCACCCCCATTCCTCAGCAACAAGCAGGCAAAGTCGAAGTCCTCGAATTTTTCGGCTACTTCTGTCCGCACTGCGCCCACCTCGAGCCCGTTTTGAGCAAACACGTCAAAACATTCAAAGACGACACCTACCTTCGTACCGAACACGTCGTCTGGGGCGATGAGATGAAACCGTTGGCGCGCCTTGCTGCCGCCGTCGATATGGCGGTCGCAGACACCAAAGACATTGCAAACAGCCATATCTTTGATGCTATGGTTAATCAGAAAGTCAAACTGCAAGACCATGAAACTCTCAAAAAATGGTTGGCCGAGCAAACCGCTTTTGACGGCAAAAAAGTCCTCGCCGCCTACGAATCCCCCGAAAGCCAAACCCGCGCAGACAAAATGGCAGAGCTGACCAATACCTACAAAATCGACGGCACGCCTACCGTCATTGTCGGTGGTAAATACAAAGTCGAATTTGCCGACTGGGAATCAGGTATGAAAACCATAGACCTGCTTGCAGACAGAGTACGCGAAGAACAAAAAACTGCTAAATAATCCCTAAAAGCAGACAGCCGTCCGAAACCGCGATTTCAGGACGGCTGTTTTCACAAAAAACCTCCGGCAAAAACCAAGCGGGGCAGAGAAACGGGCGCACATCCCCCATATCCCTTATAATATCCCCATTCCCATTTTTCAGACGACCTCCGACACAAAAGGTCGTCTGAAACTCAAAATACAAGAGAACACCATGAAATTTATCGACGAAGCAAAAATCGAAGTCGCCGCAGGCAAAGGCGGTAATGGCGCAACTAGTTTCCGCCGCGAAAAATTCGTACCGCGCGGCGGCCCCGACGGCGGCGACGGCGGCAAAGGCGGCAGCGTCTGGGCAGAAGCCGACGAAAACACTAACACCCTTGTTGAATACCGCTTCGTCAAACGCTACCAAGCCAAAAACGGCGAAAAAGGCCACGGCTCCGACCGCTACGGCGCAGGGGCGGACGACATCGTCCTCAAAATGCCCGTCGGCACCCTTATCCGCGACCTCGACACCGACGAAATCGTCGCCGATCTCACCTACCACGGTCAGCGTGTCTGCCTCGCTAAAGGCGGCAAAGGCGGCTTGGGCAATATCCACTTCAAATCCTCCGTCAACCGCGCCCCCAAACAATCCACGCCCGGCGAAGAAGGCGACACCCGTTCCCTGCAACTCGAACTCAAAGTCCTTGCCGATGTCGGCTTATTAGGCATGCCCAACGCCGGTAAATCCACCCTGATTACCGCCGTATCTGCCGCACGTCCCAAAATTGCCAACTACCCCTTCACTACCTTGCATCCGAACTTAGGCGTCGTACGCATCGACGAAAACCACAGCTTCGTCATGGCCGACATCCCCGGTCTGATCGAAGGTGCTGCAGAAGGCGCAGGCCTCGGCCATCGCTTCCTCAAACACTTATCGCGCACCGGTCTGTTGCTGCACGTCGTCGATTTAGCCCCCTTCGACGAAACCGTCAACCCCGCCGAAGAAGCCCTCGCCATCATCAACGAACTGCGCAAATACGACGAAGAACTTTACGGCAAACCGCGCTGGCTGGTGCTGAACAAACTCGACATGCTCGATGAAGAAGAAGCACAAGAACGCACCGCCTCCTTCCTAGAAGCCATCGGCTGGGATTACCCCAAACCGGACGACCGTTTCCAATTCGATATGGAAACCCCGCGCCTCTTCCAAATCAGCGCACTGACACACCAAGGCACACAGGAATTGGTACACCAAATCAACCAATACCTGACTGAAAAAAAACGCGTCGAAGCCGAGAAAGCAGAAGCGGAGCAGGCAGCAGCAAATACCGAGATTGCCGAGCAACAGCCTAAAACCGATACAGGCGTGTTTAAGCCGGAATAAAAAATTTCAGACGACCTTTAATTTATTAAAGAGGTCGTCTGAAAAATATGAAACAGAACAAACACAGTAATGGCTTCCCACCATAATCTTGGTAGACAGTAATCATCGTTTTTTAATCATTATTAGAACTAAAAGTTACTGAATATCCACAAACTTATTTTAGAATCTATAGTGGATTAACTTTAAATCAGGACAAGGCAACGAAGCCGCAGACAGTACAGATAGTACAGATAGTACAGATAGTACAGATAGTACAGCAAGGCGAGGCAACGCCGTACTGGTTTAAAGTTAATCCACTATAAATAAACTTGATTCCATTGGTAGACGTCGTCTAAGCGGTTTTCAGACGACCTCATATACTCTCATATACTAACGACACCTTTTAGTGAAAACCCATGACCACCATCTACAACACCCTGACCCGTCAAAAAGAACCTTTCATCCCCATCGACCCTAAAAACGTGCGTATGTACGTTTGCGGCATGACCGTTTACGACTACTGCCACTTAGGTCATGCCCGCGTGATGGTTGTGTTCGACATGATTGCCCGTTGGTTGCGCGAGTGTGGCTATCCGCTCACTTATGTGCGCAATATCACCGACATCGACGACAAAATCATCGCCCGCGCGGCTGAAAACGGCGAGACCATCGGCGAACTGACTGCGCGTTTCATCCAAGCCATGCACGAAGATGCCGATGCTTTGGGCGTATTGCGTCCCGATATCGAGCCGAAGGCGACGGAAAACATTCCGCAAATGATTGCCATGATTGAAACCCTGATTCAAAACGGCAAGGCATACCCTGCCGCAAATGGCGACGTTTACTACGCCGTGCGCGAGTTTGCCGCTTACGGCCAATTATCGGGCAAATCGTTGGACGACTTGCGCGCAGGCGAGCGTGTGGAAGTGGACGGTTTCAAACGCGATCCGCTTGATTTTGTGTTGTGGAAAGCCGCCAAAGCAGGCGAACCGGCATGGGAAAGCCCGTGGGGCAATGGTCGTCCGGGTTGGCACATCGAATGCTCTGCCATGAGTGAAAACCTGTTCGGCGACACTTTCGACATTCACGGCGGCGGCGCGGATTTGCAGTTCCCGCACCACGAAAACGAAATCGCCCAAAGTGTCGGCGCGACAGGGCATACCTGCGGCCATGACCACGCGCAAACCCACCACGGGCAAAGTATTGCCAGCCACGTCAAATACTGGCTGCACAACGGTTTCATCCGTGTGGACGGCGAAAAAATGTCCAAATCGTTGGGCAACTTTTTCACCATCCGCGAAGTGTTGAAGCAATATGACCCGGAAGTCGTGCGCTTCTTCATCCTGCGCGCCCACTACCGCAGCCCGCTAAACTACTCCGACGCGCATCTGGACGACGCAAAAGGCGCGCTGACCCGCCTGTACACCGCCTTGAAAAACACCCCTGCCGCCGCGTTCGAATTGTCCGAAAACGCCAACGACTACACCCGCCGCTTCTACGCCGCCATGAACGACGATTTCGGTACGGTCGAAGCCGTTGCCGTGCTGTTCGAACTGGCAGGCGAAGTGAACAAAACCAACGATGCGCACCTCGCCGGCTGCCTGAAAGCCTTGGGCGGTATCATCGGCCTGCTGCAACGCGACCCGACCGAGTTCCTGCAGGGCGGCGCGGTTTCAGACGGCCTCTCCAACGAAGAAATCGAAGATTTAATCGCACAGCGGAAACAGGCGCGCGCGGATAAAAACTGGGCAGAGTCCGACCGCATCCGCGACCTCCTGAACGAACACAAAATCATTCTGGAAGACAACGCCGGCGGCACGACTTGGCGGCGCGGCTAATTTGATTTGATATGAAAAAGGTCGTCTGAAAACATTTTCAGACGACCTTTTTATATCTGGTTGAAAACCGTGATGTGTGTACTCAATCTTCCAATAGGTTCTTCTTGATGACTGCAGGATTCCCCGCGGCGACGCAGTACGGCGGCACATCTTTGGTTACCACAGCCCCTGCGCCGATAACTGCTCCTTTGCCTACCCGTACCCCGCCCATAATAATCGCGCGCCTTCCGATCCACACATCATCCTCAATCACAATCGGATTGACCCCCGTGTAGCCCTCATACTTCAAAGTCTCACGATTAAACTTATGATTATTAGAATAAAACAAACATTCCGGCCCCATCATGACATTATTGCCTATCGTCAAGCCGTAGCAAATTTCGCAATTAACGCCGATGCCCGAGTTATCGCCGATCACCGTATCCGGCATGACGTACGCGCCTTTGTCAATATTGACGTTTCTGCCGATATGCGAAGAAATTCCCGATGCAAGGAAAGCTCTGATTTTTTTAGAAGGCGGTCCTATAACCCTCATATAAGACTGGGGCAACATTCCGCCCAGTCCGCGTAGCAGCCAAGAACAGGTTTTTGTTTTAATACTCATTATCCAACTTTCCATTTTAAGGGCAGGTTTGCATGAGACCCGACCTGCAAGATGAAGTTTATGAAAAATAGTAAATTTCGGTATGTTTATAATCTAAACAACAATAATAAAAAGTATAATGTCATTTGTAAATTATTCGCTAGAATGGTAGAAGCTTGGCGAGTACAAGGTCACTGCTTCAAGCCAATCCACCATCTTAAATCTGCAGCTTAATAGTTGGAGGCGTTAAAAGAAACCTTATTTACAACAAATATTGCTCAGGCGGATACCTGCTGACCATAACGTTTTCTCAGCAAATTCGCATATCGTGCCGATAAATAACGATTTTTCCAGAACCGTATCCGGCGTAGAGGTAATATCTTCTTGACAAACAAACAAAAATTATCAATAATCGCCAGCTTGTTTGAAGCATAGGTACATCCCCTATGCCCGCTTAATCGAAAGGAAACAACATGAAACAAGATATCCATCCTAATTACCACGAAATCAATGTTACCTGCTCTTGCGGTAACAAATTCGTCACCAAATCCGCTCTGGAAAAAGACAGCTTCAACATCGAGGTTTGCTCTTTGTGCCATCCGTTCTACACCGGTACTCAAAAAATCGTCGATACTACCGGTCGCGTGGATAAATTCAACAACAAATTCGGCAACCTGTTCAAACGCTAATCGCCGCTTTGTGACAAAAAAGACTGCTTTATGCAGTCTTTTTTGTTTTTGTGCTCTAAAAAATCAGTGAATTTGGAACTCAATTGCAGAATGCTTAGTGGAATATAACGGTTTATACGCGACATACTTTCATCATTCGAGATAAGTAAGATTATTTATAGTGGATTAAATTTACATCAGGATAAGACGACGAAGCCGCAGACAGTACAGATAGTACGGCAAGGCGAGGCAACGCCGTACTGGTTTAAATTTAATCCACTATACATGACTTTTTGTGCTTCTTGCATCTTATGCAGATGATGTATATATACAACATATTTTCATGATATTTGAAAAATCTATGCAGAATACTTGCATTTAAATTTCATTTTTTTACAATTGTGGGTGCAACTTTCTTCAAGTTACTATCACCGTTAAGACCATGCGGTGTCCCTTTTTCAGTTTACGGGGAAAAGAGAAACTTGAATAACGTCCTTACACCCACCACAAAAAGGTAAAAAACATGAAAAAATTTAACGTAAAAGCATTGAGTCTGGCTGTTGCGGCAGCCGTAGTGAGCGGCACTGCGAGCGCAGAAGAAGTAAATCTTGTAGAAAAAGTTCGTCAAGATTTACAAGGTGTTGCGGCATTTCAATCCGTTTTCGGCGAAGGTACAACATATAACAAAGATACGGAGAAACTGACCTTTAAAAATGGCAGCGAAGCCCTGCTGTTGAAAACTATGGAATTAGAGCAGGCAGTTAACGGCTTTGCATCTGGCAAAGATTTCATTGCCACAAATGAAGATGGCAGCAAAACCATCCGCAAAGCCACTAATGAAGATATCGAAGCCGACAGCCTGAAAGGTGTAGGCTTGGCAGGTGGCCTTACCGCGGTTAACACACGAGTGGATAATTTAGCAAAAGACATAGACGATGCTTTAGATGATCAAGACGAAACCATCGAAGAACTGAAAACTGCCATTACCACCAATGGTACTCGTATTGCCGAAGTTGCCACAGGTGTGAACGATCTGAATAAGTCAGTTACAGAAATGGGTAAAGACATTTCCACCAAATTTAATGAGGTGGACAGTGAAATTTCCAAAGCTTCATCCGAGCTTTCCGAATCCATTGACAAAGTAAACGAAGACGTAACCGCAGTAAACACCCGTGTGGACAGCCTGGCGCAAGACGCAGCGGATGCCAAAGCCACTGCCAAGGCTGCTGAAGATAAAGTAACCGAGCTTTCCGCCAACGTTGACGGCAAAGTGAAAGAAGCTAAAGACGCTGCTAAAGCCGCTGAAGATAAAGTCACTGAACTTTCTGCCAATATTGACAGCAAAGTAAAAGAAGCCAAAGATGCCGCCGCTAATGCAGTGGATGCCGCTTCTAAAATTGATGCAGTTGCCGATAAAGCCGACAAGGCAAGCAAAGGCGTGGCAGGTCTGACCGAAGCTTTGGAAAAAGTTGCAGAACAATCAGCACTTGCAGCAGCTGAGAATGCTCAAGCACTCAACGGCTTTAAAGAAAATGATGAAATCGTTGTTACCGATGATGACGGTATTAAATCAGTCAAAAAAGCTACCAAAGAAGACGTTGAGAAGGACGAATTTGGCGGACTGGGCTTGAAAGAAGTTGCAGCAAAACATGACCAAAGTCTTGCTGATTTGACTGCTGAAACTGAACGAGCCAAAAAAGCCGCTGAACAAGCCGCGCTTGCAGCAATCGAAAATGCTCAAGAACTCAATGGTTTCAAAGTTGGTGATGAAATCGTTGTGACTGGTGACGATGATTCCAAATCTACTAAAGAAGCTACACAAGCAGATGTTGATGCTGACGGCTTTGGCGGACTGGGTCTGAAAGAAGTTGTTGCTGAACACGATAAAGCATTGGGCGAATTGACCGAAACTGTCAACGACAACAGCGAAGCATTGGTAAAAACTGCAGAAGTTGTTAATGCCATCAGCGCGGATGTAAATGCTAATAAAGCGGCAATCGAAACCAAAGCAGATAAAGCTGACTTCGAGGAATTGGCAAAATACACTGACAATATGGGCAAAAAAGTTAACGACATCGGTGATGAAGTGACTGCCCTGAGCGATGCAACCAGCGCAGCTATTACTCGCCACGATAAAGAAATCGTTGATTTGGCGCAAGCAGGTCTGAAAGCAACTGAGGCTTTGGACGCCAACCGTAAAGATATTGATGCCAATAAACAAGGCATCGTTGACTTGGCGAAGGGCTTGGGGCTTGCGGCAGAAGCTGTAGAAGACAATCGTAAAGAAATTGATGCCAATAAAGCGGCAATTGCTGCCAATAAAGCGGCAATTGCTGAAAATACTGCTTCTCTGAAAGAACAAGAGGAAGCTAACGAAGGCTTCAACAATGCAATCTCCAGCCTTGATGAAGATATCAGTACTTTGAAAAAAGTAAGTTTGGCTGCAGCTGATGCTTTAGAGGTTAACCGTCAAGACATTGATGCCAATAAAGCAGCAATCGAAACTAAAGCCGATAAAGCTGATTTCGAAGAATTGGCAAAATACACTGACAATATGGGCAAAAAAGTTAACGACATCGGTGATGAAGTAACTGCCCTGAGCGATGCAACTAGCGCAGCCATCGCTCGTCACGATAAAGACATCGTTGACTTGGCGCAAGCAGGTCTGAAAGCAACTGAGGCTTTGGAAGCCAACCGTAAAGACATTGATGCCAATAAAAAAGACATTGGTGATCTTGCATTAGCAGGTAAAGCTGCAATGGACGCTTTAGAAGTTAACCGTCAAGACATTGATGCTAATAAAGCGGCGATTGCTGAAAATACTGCTGCTCTTGAAGAGCAAGAGAAAGCTAACGAAGGTTTCAACAATGCTATTACCAGCTTGGATAAAGACATCGGTGATCTTGCCTTGGCAGGTAAAGCTGCAATGGAAGCTTTAGAAGTTAACCGCCAAGATATTGATGCCAACAAAGCAGCAATTGACAAAAAAGCTGATAAAGCTGATATCGAGACTGCTAAAAAAGCAGCTGTTGAAGCTGAAAAATCAGCTAAGTCTGTACAAGGTTCTGTTGAAGTTGCCCAAAAATCTGCTGAAACTGCTGAAAGCCATGCTAAAGACGCACAAGCATCCGCTGTTACTGCCAATAATGTAGCAAGTGCGGCGCAAACTGCTGCTGCTCAAGCTCAAGATGCAGTTAAAGCTAATGCCACACAAGTTGCAACTAACAAAGCCGATATTGCGACACTGCAAACAGCAAGCAACCAACACGCTGCAGGCATTGCTAAAAACTCAGCACGTATCGACAGCTTGGACAAAAACGTAGCTAATCTGCGCAAAGAGACCCGCCAAGGTCTGGCTGCACAAGCAGCCCTCAGCGGTCTGTTCCAACCTTACAGCGTTGGTAAATTCAACGTTACCGCTGCTTTAGGTGGTTTCAAATCTGACACTGCAGTTGCAGTGGGTGCAGGCTACCGCTTCAATGAAAACTTTGCAGCTAAAGCCGGTCTTGCAGTGGGTACCTCTTCAGGTGGCTCTGCATCTTACAACGTAGGTGTGAACTACGAATGGTAATACCGGTTTAGTGTTAAATAGGTATCAAACCCGCAGCTATGCTGCGGGTTTTTTGTTTTGTCAGGCGGGTTTGCTCAACTGGACATGAATCTCGAATAAAAGACTTAATTCCCGATGTCTATATAGTGGATTAAATTTAAATCAGGACAAGGCGACGAAGCCGCAGGCAGTACAAATAGTACGGCAAGGCGAGGCAACACCGTACTGGTTTAAATTTAATCTAATATACATAAAGAGAGGTCGTCTGAAAACGCAAATTTGGTTTTCAGACGACCCCTCTTAGTTTTCCTGTTGATTACATTCCGGGGAACATTCCTTTCATACCCTTCATGCCTTTTGCCATACGCATCAGTTTGCCCAGTCCTTTCCCGCTGAACATTTTCATCACTTGCTGCGATTGTTCAAACTGTTTGAGCATTTTGTTGACTTCTTCCACGCTGGTGCCGGCACCTGCGGCAATGCGGCGTTTGCGGCTGGCTTTGAGCAGGGTTGGGTTGGCACGTTCTTTGGGCGTCATGGAGTTGATGATGGCTTCGACTTTACCCATGGCTTTTTCTGCCGTGCCTTCGGGAATTTGTTTGGAAATCTGACCCAGTTCGCCCGGCATTTTTGACATCAGGCTTTCCAGCCCGCCCATATTACGCATTTGCTGGATTTGTTCTTTAAAGTCATTGAGGTCGAAGCCTTTGCCCTTTTGCAGCTTTTTCGCCATTTTAGCGGCGGCTTCTTCGTCTATGCCTTTTTGGACATCTTCAATCAGGCTCAACACGTCGCCCATGCCGAGAATGCGGCTGGCGATACGGTCTGGGTAAAAGGGTTCGAGTCCTGTGATTTTTTCACCGATACCGATAAATTTGATGGGTTTTCCGGTAACGTGGCGCACAGACAATGCTGCGCCGCCGCGTGAATCGCCGTCCATTTTGGTCAGGATGACGCCGGTCAGCGGCAAGGCTTCGTTAAATGCTTGTGCAGTGTTTACAGCGTCTTGACCCAACATGGCATCGACGACGAATAAGGTTTCTACGGGATTGACGGCTGCGTGCAGCGCTTTGATTTCATTCATCATCTCTTCGTCAATCGCCAAGCGTCCGGCGGTATCGACCATCAAGACGTCGTAAAAGTGTTTTTTTGCATAATCAATCGCAGCAGTAGCAATTTCGACAGGTTTCTGATTGGAGTCGGAAGGGAAGAAGTCAATGCCGACTTGCTCAGCCAAAAGGCGCAACTGTTCAATAGCGGCAGGGCGGTACACGTCGGCTGAAACGACCAAGACTTTTTTCTTCTGTTCGTTTTTCAGCAGACGGGCGAGTTTGCCGACGGTGGTGGTTTTCCCCGCACCTTGCAGACCTGCCATTAAAACGACAGCAGGCGGTACGGCTGCTAAGTCCAAAGAGGAATTTTCCTTACCCATCAATTCGATCAGGGCTTGGTTGACGACACCGATAAAGGCTTGGTCGGGCGTCAGGCTGCCGGCAACCTCCTGTCCAAGCGCTTTTTCTTTGACGTTGTTGACAAATTCTTTTACGACGGGCAGGGCAACGTCCGCTTCGAGCAGGGCAAGGCGGACTTCCCGCAGCGCCTCTTTGATGTTGTCTTCTGTCAGTTTTGCTTGACCGCGGATATTTTTGAAAACTTTACTAAAGCGGTTGGTTAAGTTGTCTAACATGCTTGTCCTTGGTAATGATAATAGCTGCCCTGTTCGGGGCATTCTTTGCTAAAATAAAATTGAGATTATTTTACACTATCGCGTGCGGTTATGTATGCGCGCCAAGAAAGTTTGTTATGCCGACTATCCTGATTTGCCTGATACTGGTGTATGCCGGATTGGGTATATTCGTTTGGTTCAACCACAAGACCCGAGAGATTAAAGATTATCCCCTAAAAGCCGAATTAGCTGTTTTGGGTGCTGCGCTGACCATGCACGGTGCCGTATTGCTTATGCCTGTCATTCAAGACAAGATTTTGATCATGGGCTTTGGGTATTCCATCAGTTTGATTGTGTGGTTGATGCTGCTGGTGTATTTCGTTGGTAGTTTTTTCTATCGTCTGCGCGGATTACAGCTGCTTTTGTATCCGTGTGCAGCGTTTACCTTATTATTGGGCGCACTGTTCCCTGGGAAATATGTCGGTTACCAAATCAATGATTTGCCGTTTATGTCGCACATTGGTACATCGTTGCTGGCATACGGTTTATTCGGTATTGTGACCTTGTTTGCCGTTTTGATTTTGCTGCTCAACCGTAACCTGCATAGGCGACGTGTTTCCAGTTTGTCCGGTTTTCTGCCGTCTTTACTGAGTTTGGAAAAGCTCATGTTCCAGGGGATGTGGGTAGGTTTTATCTTGTTAACCTATTCGGTTGTCAGCGGGACATTTTTTGCAGAGGCTGTATTCGGAAAACCCGTTACATTTACCCATAAAACCGTATTCGGCATTCTCTCATGGATAATTTACGGTGCGTTGCTGCTTAAGCACAGTATGACGGCATGGCGAGGTAAAAAAGCAGCCGTTTGGACAATTATTGGATTTGTCAGTCTCATGTTTGCTTATGTAGGTAGTAAGTTTGTATTGGAAATCTTACTGAAGCGTTAAATTGACAATTATTTGTTTGGGACTGTGTTTGGATTAGCAAAGGTCGTCTGAAAGAGATTTCAGACGACCTTTGTTGTTATGGGTGTTGAGAGTTGAGTTTCTGTTTGTAGTTGTGAGAATTGGATGGTTTTGTACTGTTTGGGTTTGGATTGATGGTGTTTTGAAAGTTCTGAAATAGTATCTGAAATAAAATCTATTGAATTTCAGATTGTTGGTGTGTTTTGCGGAATTTTTTATTGTTTGGGAGTTGACGGTTTTTGCGGGTGGGGGTATAGTTCGGTTCTTCGCTGCTTCGGCGGTGGTTGAACGAACAGGTAAGTATATCACAGTTGGTCTGATTTTTCGAGGTTTTAAGAAAAGTTTTGATTGA
>NZ_CALNWV010000044.1:0-19454 GCF_940793045.1 Neisseria sp. Marseille-Q2251 | reverse complement strand
CAGGGTTCAAGATGAGTTGAACCACCGGCCAAGAAAAACACTTGGCTACGAAACACCAAGTGTTTTATTCTTGAATCTGTTCAAACCACTGATACACTAGTGTTGCACTTGAAATCCGAATCCAAGGTCGTCTGAAAACCATTTTCAGACGACCTTTTTCATCGCTATTGCTTCACAGGTTTCAAAGTCGGCAAAACCGTATCCCAAATCGCCAGCACTTCGGCTTCGCTGCGCTTCGTCCCGTCTTTTTTCTCCGCGCCAAACTGCATCATGATGCGCGGGTCGCCGCCGTCGCGTTCCCAAAAGAACATATATTTGTTACCGCCCCATTTCACCAATTTTTCCTCGCCCGACATACCGTTGATGGTGCGTTTGCCTTGGCGGATGGTGCGGGTTAACGCTTTAACCATTGTGCCTTTCCCCAGATTTACCTTACGTTGCAGCAACGTCGGTTCGCCTGCTTTCAACACGTCGCCGTGCATGATTTCCAGACTCATATCGTGTTGTTTGGCAAATTCGACGGTGCTATGAACTTCAAACGGTTTTTTGCCGTCGTCCGCGATAAAACCGCCTATCAGACAAATGCCGTGTTTATTTGGCACTTCAAATTCCTGTCTGGTTTTCAACCCATTGAGGATTTCTTGGCGGAATTTTTTCTCCATGGTGTTTATTGCTTCTTTTTCTTGGGTTTTCCAGTTGGCAGGGGCTTTGCCATGATCAGAAGGAATGCGGAAATAACTACGCACAATATAAGCATCATCATTATCCAGCTTGAAATATAAATCGGCTTCGTAGGGCATACCGCGATCTCGGATAATATGCTCCCATTCAAAATCCCTACGCGTTACCTGCATCATTGCCCGATCCGGAATCAGGGTGCGGGTATCGACGACAATTTTTGTTCCTGCTCTACCATTTTGCTTAAACTCGTTGATATTCCTAACGTTTCTCTTCCAGTCGTTAAACATAACCATCACACTCCAGCCGTTGTAATCAAGGTGCGTACTGCCGTGACGGCGTTGGGACGGCAGGCGCAATTGATAGCGGCCGCTGCAATAGGGCTGTTCGGTCCAGTAGTCGGTATCGATGGCGGATTTGGTGACGGTCGGCGAATTTTCTGCCGATGGGGAAACGGTGGGCGTGCAGGCTGTGGCGGCGAGAATAAGCGACAGCGTAGTCAGACGGATGGACATGGATAAGCTCCGTGATGAATAGGGGTCGTCTGAAAGTATAGTTTATTCAGACGACCTTTGTCATAAAACGGGCTTGGCGGTATTTATTCGACATGGGCGGGCATTTCGCGCGTCCGTAAGATGGGCGGTATGTCGATAATGTCGGTAGGGAAAATGACGGTTTGGCTTTATAATCTGATTCATTCTTTTCAGGCAGACCATTATGGAACACGATTCAAACGAAACCATGCGTCTTTCCAAGCGCATGGCGCAATTGGGCTTATGCTCGCGCCGCGAGGCGGACAGCTACATCGAGCAAGGCTGGGTCAAGGTCAACGGGCAAACCGCCGTGCTCGGTCAGAAAGTGACCGGCCGCGACCGCATCGACCTCAACCGGCAGGCGCATGAAAAACAGGCAGAGCGCGTCACCATCCTGCTCAACAAACCCGTCGGCTATGTCAGCGCGCAGGCGGAAAAAGGCTACAAATCCGCCGCCGAGCTGATTACCGCCGACAACCGTTGGGAAGGCGACGACAGCTGTATCCCCTTCAGCGAAAAACACAAATTCGGCTTGGCGCCCGCCGGCCGGCTGGACATCGATTCCGTCGGATTGCTGGTGTTGACGCAGGACGGCCGCATCGCCAAGCAGCTTATCGGCGAAAACAGCGGCAGTGAAAAAGAATATCTGGTGCGCGTGCGCGGCAAATTGGACGAAAAAGGACTTGCCTTGCTCAACCACGGATTAAGTTTGGACGGCGAGAAACTGCGCCCCGCCAAAGTAGAATGGCAAAACGAAGACCAGCTGCGTTTCGTGTTGAAACAAGGCAAAAAGCGGCAAATCCGCCGTATGTGCGAACTCGTCGGTTTGCGCGTCGTCGGGCTGAAGCGGATTCGGATGGGTAAGGTCAAACTGGGCAAACTGCCGCCCGGCAAATGGCGTTATCTGCGGGCAGACGAGTCGTTTTGATTGGATTTGAACTTGGGAATGACGGAAAGAGGTCGTCTGAAAACGTCACTGTATCCGTTTTATAAAGACAATAATATGAATTTAGAAACCAAAATCCCGCCGCCGGCGGTATGTTTTATCTGCGCATTGCTGATGTATGCCTCTGCGCAAGTATCCGCGCTGGCAGGCATGCTGCCGCGCTTTCCTATATTGCTGTCGGTTGTTTTGATAGCGTTTGGGACGGTGTTGGGCGTGTCAGGTGTGTGGGCGTTTCGCCGTGTGCGCACGACCGTAAGCCCGTTCACCC
Organism: Neisseria sp. Marseille-Q2251; assembly: GCF_940793045.1. Taxonomy (NCBI): domain Bacteria; kingdom Pseudomonadati; phylum Pseudomonadota; class Betaproteobacteria; order Neisseriales; family Neisseriaceae; genus Neisseria; species Neisseria sp. Marseille-Q2251. Next base: position 17,029 of record NZ_CALNWV010000044.1, on the reverse strand, counting down.
CTGAACAAACCGAACACTTCGTTTCAGACGGCGTGTACCGTTTCAGCCGCAACCCGATGTATGCAGGCATGGGCTTGTGGTTGGCGGCATGGGCGGGACACTTGGCGCATCCGCTGCCGTGGCTGTTTTTGGCGGTATTCGCCGCCTATATGACGCGTTTCCAAATCATGCCTGAAGAACGCGTGTTGGCGCGGAAATTCGGTGCTGAGTACGAAGCGTACTGCCGACGCGTCCGCCGTTGGTTATAAAAGCGGAAAACATTAAATCAGGTGCGCCTTTGCGGCATGAGATGATCCGGCTGTGCCGATTGACTCTGATTGTGTGAATCCGCGATGGCTCGAATCAAACAAAAGGTCGTCTGAAACCCCGAAATAAGGTTTCAGACGACCTTTTCATTCAACTGCTTACATCAAATTAATGATGACCGCAGCCGCATTCTTTTTTCATGTCGATAACCATGCGGCCGGTGATTTTGCCTTCGCGCATTTCTTGGAAAATCGCCGGAGCTTCGTCCAAAGCGCGCAGTTGGACTTTCGGTACGACCAAGCCTTCTGCGCCGAATTGGAAGGCTTCTTCCAAGTCTTTGCGCGTACCGACCAGCGAGCCGACCACTTCGATGCCGTCCAAGACCAGACGTGGGATGGACAAGTCCATAGATTCAGGCGGCAGACCGATGGCAACGACGCGGCCGCCTGCGCGGACGCAGTCCACGGCAGAGTTGAACGCGGCGGCGGATACGGCGGTAACAACGGCTGCGTGTGCGCCGCCGGTTTTTTCCTGAATCACTTTGGCTGCGTCTTCTTTGGCAGCGTTGATGACTAAATCTGCGCCGCTTTCTTTAGCGAATGCCAGTTTTTCATCATTGATGTCGATGGCGACAACGTGTGCGCCGAATACTTTTTTCGCGTATTGGACACCCAAGTTGCCCAAACCGCCCGCGCCGTAAACGGCAATCCATTGTCCCGGACGCACGCCGGAAACTTTCACGCCTTTGTAAGTGGTTACGCCGGCGCAGGTGATGCTGGAGGCTTGCGCGGGGTCGAGGCCGTCGGGCACTTTGACGGCGTAGTCCGCATCGACGATACAGTGGGTCGCCATGCCGCCGTCGGCGGTGTAGCCTGCGTTCAATACGGAACGGCACAAGGTTTCGCGGCCGGTATTACAGTATTCGCACGAACCGCAGCTTTGGAACAACCATGCGATGCTGACGCGGTCGCCAACTTTCAGGGCGTTCGCACCCGGAGCGACTTCTTTGACGATGCCGATGCCTTCGTGCCCCAACACGCGGCCCGGTTTTTCGCCGTAGTCGCCTGCCGCAACGTGCAAGTCGGTATGGCACACGCCGCAATATTCGACTTCAACCAACGCCTCGCCGTATTCCAACGGGCGCACTTCGCGTTCTACAACTTCTACATCGCCTGCTACATTTTGATTCACAACAACTGCTTGCATCTTCATGGTGTTCTCCTTGGCATTCGTAAGAAATCCGTAAATGGTGGGACAGGCGGAATCGGAATAACGCCCTTCCTCTAAATGAGAATACTCCCCTTTATTTCGCTGTGTCAACACCCTATCTTTTTGAAAAATAAGAAATAAAATGTTATACCATAACATTTTGTCTGCGTGAAAATGTGCCAGCTAAGACGCTGAAAAATTCTTACACGTATCATGTAAAAAAGGTCGTCTGAAAACTTTAAATACATTAACAAATCCGCTTCATTTCCATACAGGGTCAAGCCTTATCGGATTGGATTTCCTATTTTAGAAAATTACATATTTGGAATTTTGAGAACGTTATCATTTTTAGTGCTTGAACTGAAAGAGAAAAAATACTATTCTATTTTCAGACGACGTTGGAGATACGTCTGAAACCTCAAGAAGACAACCAAGGAGACAGCATCATGGCAAAAGATTTAAATGTGTTTGATAAAGAGTACGGCCTCTTGATTAACGGCGTGTGGACCAAACCCGGTGCGCTTTTGGATTCATACAATCCTGCCAACGGCGAATTGTTAGCCAAATTTACCGACGCATCCGATGCCGATGTTGATGCTGCGGTTGCCGCCGCGCAAGAAGCGTTCAAAACATGGCGCAAAACCACCACCACCGAACGCGCCGCCATCCTCAACAAAATCGCCGATGTGATTGACGAAAACTTGGAATTGTTCGCCTTGCAGGAAACGCTGGACAACGGCAAACCCATCCGAGAAACCCGCGCCGCCGACATCCCGCTGGCTTCCGACCATTTTCGCTACTTTGCCAGCGTGATCCGCGGCGAAGAAGGCACCGCAACCCAACTTGACTCCGAAGACCTGTCCATCGTATTGCGCGAACCTATCGGCGTCGTCGGTCAGATTATTCCGTGGAACTTCCCCTTCCTGATGGCGGCTTGGAAAATCGCACCCGCGCTCGCCGCAGGCTGTACCATCGTCATCCACCCGTCTTCCAGCACTTCGCTGAGCCTGTTGTCGTTCGCCCAAAAAATTAACCACCTGCTACCTAAAGGCGTGCTGAACATCATCACCGGACGCGGTTCTAAATCCGGCGAATACATGCTGCACCACAAAGGCTTCAACAAACTCGCCTTTACCGGTTCGACCGAAATCGGCCGTCACATCGGCATCGCCGCCGCCGAAATGCTGATTCCCGCTACCTTGGAGCTGGGCGGCAAATCCGCCAACATCTTCTTTGACGACATGCCGTTTGACAAAGCCCTCGAAGGCGCGCAAAAAGGTATTTTGTTCAACCAAGGCCAAGTGTGCTGTGCCGGTTCGCGCATCTTCGTACAAGAAGGCATTTACGACAAATTCGTCAACGCCTTGGCGGAAGAGTTCAAAAAAATCAAAGTCGGCCTGCCTTGGGAAGACGACACCCAAATGGGTTCGCAAGTCAACGCCGGTCAGCTTGAGACCATTTTGAAATACGTCAAAATCGGCGAACAAGAAGGCTGCCGCATCATCACCGGCGGTAAGAAAATCGAAGGCGAGTTGGGCAAAGGCGAATTTGTCGAGCCAACCTTGATCGAAGCCGGCAGCAACAGCGCCCGCGTCGCCCAAGAAGAAATCTTCGGCCCGGTTGCTACCGTGATTAAATTCAAAACCGAAGAAGAAGTCATCAAAATGGCGAACGACAGCGAATACGGCTTGGGCGGCGCAGTATGGAGTACCGACATCAACCGCTGCCTGCGCGTTTCCAATGCACTGGAAACCGGTCGCGTTTGGGTGAACTGCTACAACCGCCTGCCCGCAGGCGCACCGTTCGGCGGCTACAAAACTTCAGGCATCGGCCGCGAAACCCACAAAATGATGCTCGCCGCCTACACGCAGGTGAAAAACATCTATATTTCCACCCGCGAAGAGCGCGAAGGCTTCTATTGATTGCCTGCTGAACATCGTTTATTGATGTAGAAAGAAGGTCGTCTGAAAATCCGGATTCGGGTTTCAGACGACCTTTTTGTGTTGACTGGATTTTTATGAGTACTTGTCGTTATAGACAAATAAGCGGTCAGGCTTGGCTTTGGGAAAGATTAAACGGTTTTTAGAAGATTCATGATGCCAAAGGGTGGTGGGTAATTTTGTTATACGGTGTTTACCAGCATGGTTAACGGACAAGGTTCCAAGCCATTTTGACGGCAATCAGCAGCAGCATGATGCCGAAGGAGATTTTGAGCTGGCGGGCGGGGAGTTTGTGCGCGGTTTTGACGCCGATAGGGGCGAAAATCATGGTGGCGATGCTGAGGATGGCGACGGCGGGCAGATAGAGGAAGCCGCCGGAGCCGTGGGGTAGGTCGGGAACGTTCCAGCCGGTAACGAGGTAGCCGATTGTGCCGGCGAGCGCAATCGGCCAGGCAAGGCCGGAGGATGTGCCGATGGCGCGGTGTGCGGGGAAGTTGCAATACATCAGGAAGGGGACGGACAGCGAGCCGCCGCCGATGCCGACCCAGCTTGAAGCTGCGCCGAACAATGTGCCTACTGCACTCAGACCGGGCAGGGCGGGCAGGTGGCGCGAGGCTTTGGGTTTGGAGTCGGTCAGGGTTTTGAGGGCGATGAGGGTCAGGAATGCGATAAAGAAGATTTGCAGGGCGCGGGTAGGCATGTATTTGGCGGTGACCGCGCCGATGAGTACACCGAATATCATGGAGGGGGTCATGCGGCGGACGGTCTGCCAGTCGATGGCGCTTTTTTTGTGCTGCGCGTACATGCTGGAGAAGGTGGTGAACACCATCACGGCGAAGGATGTGCCGATGGCGAGATGTTGGGCGTAGGGATGACTGCTGATGCCTTGCAGTTGCAGCGTCCACAAGACGACGGGGACAATCAATGTGCCGCCGCCTACGCCGAACAATCCTGCAATAAAGCCCGCCGCGCTTCCGACGGCGAGCAGGGCGAGGATAATATCCCAAGTCCACATTTTTCAGACGACCTTTTTGTTCCTGCGGCGTTTTTTCAGCCAACGCCGTGCCGCCATAATGTAGCCGGAGAGACTGTATCCCAAGAAGAAGAGGAATAAGACGAGGGCGGGCTTCCATGTGATTAAGAGGAGGATCAACACGGCGATTACCATGCCCATAAACGGGACTTGGCGGCGGATGTTGATTTCTTTAAAGCTCCAAAACGGGATTTGGACAATCATGGAAATGCCGGCGAAAAGCGTGATGCCCAATGCCCACCACTGCACGCCGGGGAAGCGTTCGACGCTGTGGTTGACCCAAATCAGGCCGACAATCAACGCAGCGGCGGTCGGGCTGGGAACGCCGATAAACCAGCGTTTATCGACTTTGCCGATAAGCGTGTTGAAGAGGGCGAGGCGCAGGGCGGCGCAGGCGCAGTAGATGAAGGCGACGGAATAACCGATTTTGCCAAACTGCCAAAGCTGCCATTTATAGGCAATCAAGGCGGGGGCGACGCCGAAACTGACCATGTCGGCGAGGCTGTCTAGCTGTTCGCCGAACGCGCTTTGGCTGTTGGTCAGCCGCGCCACGCGACCGTCCATGCCGTCGAGCAGCATGGAGAGGAATACTGCAATCGCTGCCGTCTCATAACGCCCGTGCATGGATTGGGTGATGGCGAAGAAGGCGCAGAACAGGGCGGCGATGGTGAAGGAGTTGGGCAGCAGGTAGATACTGTTGCGGCGCAATGAATTGCGTTGCAGTTTTTGAGGGTTTTGCGTATTGTCCATAAGCGTTTGATGATGCTGTACGAAGCAGATTTAGGGATTATACCGTATCGTGACTGCCTGACAATTTAATAACGATGGTATTTTTTTATGGCGGCGCGGTTCTGTAACTTGGGTGATGAAAAAGGTCGTCTGAAAACCTTTCGAGGTTTCAGACGACCTTTTTTTTAAGCTGTCATCAGCTCAGTTTGCCGTGGCATTGTTTGTATTTCAGGCCGCTTCCGCACGGGCATGGGTCGTTGCGGTGGACGACTTGGCCTTGGGCGGCAAGTGCTTCGGGGCTGAAATCCGTTCCGTCGGGATCGAACGCTTCGGTAACCAAATTAGTTTGGGATTGTCCGAGCAGTTCTTCCATGTCGGGCGCTTCGGAGTGGATGGTTTGGATGCCGACGGGTGCGGGTTCGGCAATTTCTTCTACGTCGGTGTTGCGCTCGATTTGGACGGAGGTCAAGAGGGCGGCGGTTTGATGCTTGATGCCGCGCCACAGGTTTTCAAACATGGCGAAGGCTTCGCGTTTGTATTCCTGTTTCGGATTTTTCTGTGCATAGCTGCGCAGGTGGATGCCTTGGCGCAGGTAGTCCATGGCGGCAAGGTGTTCGCGCCATTGCAGGTCGATGACTTGCAGCATGACGTTTCGTTCGAAATCCGCCATCGGTTTTTTGCCGACCAGCTCGACTTTGGCTGCGTATTCTTCTTCCACGCGTTTAATCAGACGCTCTTTGATGTCCTGATTGTCCAATGTGGTGTCTGCTTTGAGCCATGCTTGGATGTCTTCGTGTAGGCGGAATTCGGCGGCAAGCTGGCTTTCGAGTGCGGGGATGTCCCATTGCTCTTCCATGCTGTCGGGCGGTATGTACAAATCGACCAAATCGCTGATGACTTCTTCGCGGATACCTTTAGTCAGGTCGCTGACGTCTTTGCTGTTGAGGATTTCGTTGCGTTGGTGGTAGATGACTTTACGTTGGTCGTTGGCAACGTCGTCATATTCCAATACTTGTTTGCGCATGTCGAAGTTGCGGCCTTCGACTTTGCGTTGCGCGCCTTCGATTTGGCGGGTCAGCATGCCGTGTTCGATGGCGATACCGCGTTCCGGCGCAAGGCGGTTGAGGATGGCGGCGGCGCGGTCGAGTGCGAAGAGGCGCAGCAGCGGGTCTTCAAACGAGAGGTAGAAGCGGCTGGAGCCAGGGTCACCCTGACGGCCTGCGCGTCCGCGCAATTGGTTGTCGATACGGCGGCTTTCGTGGCGTTCGGTACCGATGATGTGCAGACCGCCTGCGGCGACCACTTGGTCGTGTTCTGCCTGCCAGCCGTTTTCAAGGGCGGCGATTTGTGCGGCTTTTTCTTCGTCGCTCAGATTTTCGTTAGACTGGATGGCTTCGATTTGATGTTTGAGGTTGCCGCCGAGGACGATGTCGGTACCGCGGCCCGCCATGTTGGTCGCGACGGTAATAGCGCCGACTTTACCGGCTTGGGCGACAATCAGGGCTTCGCGTTCGTGCTCTTTGGCGTTGAGGACGTTGTGCGGCAGTCCGGCTTTTTGCAGAAGACGGGAGACCAGCTCGGAGTTTTCGATGCTGGTGGTACCGACGAGAACGGGTTGTCCGCGTTTGTGGCATTCTTCGATGTCTTTGACGACGGCCTCGAATTTTTCTTCGGCAGAACGGAAAATCTGGTCGTTGAAGTCTTTACGCTGTACGGGGCGGTTGGTCGGGATGATGACGGTTTCGAGGTTGTAGATGCTTTGGAACTCGAAAGCCTCGGTATCGGCGGTACCGGTCATGCCGGAGAGCTTGGTGTACAGGCGGAAATAGTTTTGGAAGGTGATGGAGGCGAGGGTTTGGTTTTCGCGTTTGATTTCCACGCCTTCTTTGGCTTCGACGGCTTGGTGCAGACCTTCGGACCAGCGGCGACCGGACATCAGACGACCTGTAAATTCGTCGACGATGACGATTTCGCCGTCTTGGATGACGTAGTGTTGGTCTTTATGGAACAGCGTGTGCGCACGCAGGGCAGCCATGAGATGGTGCATCAGGGCGATGTTGGCGGCGGAGTAGAGGGAGTCGTTTTCTTGCAGCAAGCCCATTTGAATCAGAATTTGCTCGGCGTGTTCGTGACCCGCTTCGCTCAAGATGACTTGGTGTGCTTTTTCATCGACCCAGTAATCGCCTTCGCCTTCTTCGGTTTCTTGGCGGATGAGGTGCGCGGGAAGGCTATTCATGATTTGGTAAAGCTGGATGTTGTCATCCGCCTGACCGGAGATAATCAGCGGGGTGCGCGCTTCGTCGATCAAAATGGAGTCCACTTCGTCCACTACGGCAAAATTCAATTCACGCTGAACTTTGTCGTATTGGTCGGTTACCATATTGTCGCGCAGGTAGTCGAAACCGAATTCGTTGTTGGTACCGTAGGTAATGTCGGAGCCGTAGGCGTTTTGACGGTCAAACGGCTGCATATCGGCGATGATGACGCCGACGGTTAAGCCGAGGAAGTTGTAGAGCGGCGCCATGATGCCCGCGTCGCGCGAGGCAAGATAGTCGTTGACGGTAACGACGTGCACGCCTTTGCCGGACAGGGCGTTGAGATAGACGGCAAGGGTGGCGACCAAGGTTTTACCTTCACCGGTACGCATTTCGGCGATTTTGCCGTTGTGCAGCACCATACCGCCGATAAGCTGTACGTCGAAGTGGCGCATACCGAGTACGCGGCGGGACGCTTCGCGGCAGACGGCGAAGGCTTCGACCAAGATGTCGTCCAGAGTTTGTCCGTCGGCAAGACGTTGTTTGAATTCGGCTGTTTTAGCCTGTAAATCCGCATCGCTCAAGGCTTTCATTTGTTCTTCGAGTGCGTTGATTTTGGCAACGGATTTACGGTATTGTTTGAGCAGCCGGTCATTGCGGCTGCCGAAGATTTTCTTAGCAATGTTTGTCAGCATGAAATAGTTCCTGCGCCTGATATAAAATAATGGCGAAACGGGGATTTTAACACAAGCCTCGCGGCAAGGCAGTCATGCCGTTTGAAATAAAGGCAGTTTTACCGGATTTCAATCTTGATAATACAACCGTACACTTTGAAAAGGTCGTCTGAAACATATGAATTTGGAACAATTGGGCAAGCGGGATGCGCGGTTGGCCGGTTTGTTGCAGCAGTCGCAACAATGGCGCAGGCTGGATGCGGCAGTCAAACGCATCCTGCCGGCAAACCTACACCCGCACTTTCAAACTGCCTGCATCGAAGAGGGCAGGCTGGTGTTGCTGGCGGCAAACGGTATGGCGGCTTCGCGCCTGAAAATGATATTGCCCGCGCTTGTGCCGCAGCTTCAGGAGTTGAACGCGGGGATTCGGGATGTGGCGGTCAAAGTCGTGCCGAAGCCGCCGGCGCAACCCAAAGTCAACAGCCTGCATTTGAGTGGGGCGGCATTGGAGAGTTTTGATGCGGCGGCGGCAAAATTGGAAGACAAGCATCCTGAATTGGCTGCCGCGCTGGCGGAGTTGGTGCGCAAACACAGCCGTTGAGTTTGAAATGGTTATGTTGTTTGTTAATTAAAGTTAAAGAGTATTTCGTATGACTGATAAAATCTAATACTAAAGAAATACGACATTAATAGTAGCCATTCTCATTTATGTAAACTGAGGTAAAACAGCCGTTGAATTTTGGATTTGTTCGATTTGTTGTAGCAGAATATAGCTTCATTTTCATCCTTCTTTCGCTTGCGGATATGAAATCTGAAATTAGGTTCATTAATATATATTCGCAAGTTTTTATTTTGTAGAACTTAACATATTCTCACCTATCATTAGGAGATACACATGAAAGCTTATTTGGCTCTGATTTCCGCTGCCGTTATCGGCTTGTCCGCTTGTTCACAAGAAGCTTCAAAACCTGCCGAAGCCTCTGCCCCGACTGCATCTGCTGCTTCCGAAGCCGCACCTGCACCTGCAGAAAGCGCACCTCCTGCCGATGCTCCTGCTTCCGGCGCGGCTTCAGCTAACTCTGCAGCAGCACCTGCCGCCGGCAACTGCGCGACTACTGTCGAAGCCAACGACGCTATGCAGTTTAACACTAAAGAAATCCAAGTCAGCAAAGCTTGTAAAGAATTCACCGTTACCCTGAAACACACCGGTACCCAACCTAAAGAAAGCATGGGTCACAACATCGTCATCGGTAAAGCCGAAGACATGGACGGTATTTTCAAAGACGGTGCCGGCGCTGCTGCAACCGACTACGTGAAAGCTGACGATGCACGCGTTGTTGCCCACACCAAACTGGTCGGCGGCGGCGAAGAAGCTTCCCTGACTCTGGATCCTGCCAAACTGGCGGGCGGCGAATACAAATTTGCCTGCACCTTCCCGGGACACGGTGCTTTGATGAACGGCAAAGTGACTTTGGTCGACTAATCCGTCCAAGCTTCAAAATACAGACAGCCTGCTTTATGCAGGCTGTTTTGTTATAAAATGGTCGTCTGAAAAGTACCCCGTTGAGAACACGCCAACATGAATCCGTTTGAAACCAAAAGCGTTACCTTTGCCGAACCGATTGAAATGCTGTATGCCTGCCACGGCAAAGTGCGCCGTTTCTGCGGCCAAGTCGCCATGCTGTCGGACTATATCGCCGAAAACGGCTGCAATCAGATTGTTTTACAAACCATCCGCCAAATCGCCCAGTATTTCAACGTTGCCGCGCCGTTGCACCATGAAGACGAAGAAGAAAACTTCTTCCCGCTCCTGCTGCAATACGCGCCGCAAGCCCAAGAAAGCGTGGCCGAGCTTTTGCGCCAGCATGTGAGCCTGCATGGCAACTGGGATGCCGTGGCTGCCGAATTTGCCAAACTCGAAGCAGACAACGCCTATATCCCCGATGCGGAAGCGTTCAAACGCTTTGTGGCAGGTTACGATGTGCATCTGGCGATTGAAGAACCCTTGTTCGATATGGGCAAAACGTTTATCCCCAAAGAGAAGCTGACCGAAATCGGCGAAATTATGGCGGCGCGCCGACGCAAATAAGGTCTCGTCTACAGATTGCCGTTTCTTCAAACAAAGGCCGTCTGAAAACTTGAAAACAGATTTTCAGACGACCTCAGTATCCTCCTGCAAACCAACCACGTCGTCTGAAAAGGAAGCAAACCATGCTGACGCCAAAAAGCTGCGATTTGTTCAATATCCCGTTTTTCCAGTTTGCCCAGCTCAAAAAATACCAGCCTGAAAGCATCCCGCAAATCAAAGCCGACTACAAGGAAAACTGGCAGATATGGCAGCAGCTGATACAGCAGGTCGCCGCAGATTTGGGCGAACCTTTCGCCCCGCCACATATCGAACGCTGGTGTAACGGCTGGCAGGTTCGCGCCCATTTCTTCGCCTACTTCAAATACGCCCAATACAAAAACTCCGCCGCGATTTTATCGATTTTATTGAACCGCCGCCGCCTGAGCGTCAGCCTAGACTGGCACTGCTACAAAGCCGACGTGTCGCCGATTGCGCTGCCCGAATACAACCGCTGGCTGGATGATTTCGATACCGAAAAATACGCCGCATTCGATATGTGGCACGGCGCGGAAAGCGAATATGACGACTACCGCACTGTCGCACAACAAAGCGAATCCGACCGAAGGTTGCAAAACGACGAAGACTTTTTCTGCATCGGCAAACATATAGAACGCGATGATTTGGGCAAACAGGATGTAGCAAAATGGATAGTCGAAACAGTGGAAGATTTGCTGCCGCTTTATGAAGCCTGTCATGGCAAATGATTCAGAACATATCAACCCAACCCAAAGGTCGTCTGAAAATCAGATTGAGAACATTTCAGACGGCCTGATTTCCCAAGTGAACAAAATGACTGAAACCCAATCCCTAGAACTCGCCAAAGCGTTGATTTCCCGCCCGTCCGTTACTCCCGACGACCGAGATTGCCAAAAATTGCTTGCCGAACGCCTGCACAAAATCGGTTTTGCGGCTGAAGAACTTCATTTCGGCGACACCAAAAACATCTGGTTGCGACGCGGCACGAAAGCTCCCGTTGTCTGTTTTGCAGGGCATACCGACGTTGTGCCGACGGGCCCTGTTGAAAAATGGGATTCGCCCCCGTTCGAGCCGACCGAGCGCGACGGAAGATTATACGGGCGCGGTGCGGCGGACATGAAAACCAGCATCGCCTGCTTCGTTACCGCCTGCGAACGCTTTATTGCCGAACATCCCGACCACCAAGGCAGCATTGCGCTTCTGATTACTTCTGACGAAGAGGGCGACGCGTTGGACGGCACGACCAAAGTCGTCGATGTATTGAAAGCGCGCGACGAGCTTATCGACTACTGCATCGTCGGCGAACCGACCGCCGTGGACAAATTGGGCGATATGATTAAAAACGGCCGGCGCGGCTCGCTGTCGGGCAACCTGACCGTCAAAGGCAAGCAAGGGCATATTGCTTATCCCCATTTGGCAATCAACCCCGTCCACACTTTTGCCCCGGCCTTGTTAGAGCTGACGCAGGAAGTCTGGGACGAAGGCAACAAATACTTCCCGCCGACCAGCTTTCAAATTTCCAATATCAACGGCGGTACAGGCGCGACCAATGTCATTCCGGGCGAGCTGAACGTCAAATTCAATTTCCGCTTCTCCACCGAGTCCACCGAAGCAGGGCTGAAACAACGCGTTCACGCCATTTTGGACAAACACGGCGTGCAATACGATTTGCAATGGTCGTGTTCGGGGCAGCCCTTCCTGACCCATGCGGGCAAACTGACCGACGTGGCACGCGCAGCCATCGCCGAAACCTGCGGCGTAGAGACCGAATTGTCCACCACCGGCGGCACTTCGGACGGACGCTTCATCAAAGCCATTGCAAAAGAACTCATCGAATTAGGCCCGTCCAACGCCACCATCCACCAAATCAACGAAAACGTGCGGCTGGACGATATTCCGAAGCTGTCGGTGGTGTATGAGGGGATATTGGCGCGGTTGTTGGCTGAAAAGGTCGTCTGAAAACAGCAGAAAGGGTATTGCCGCGCTCAAATCGGCATATTTTGAGGTAATACCCTGAAGAACATTTCAATGATGGTTCAACCCGGTTTCTTCTGATTTCTTAATTGAGATTTGAGGAAATATTATGGGGTGTTTGAAAGTTTTATGAGTGATAGTGGCTATTTTTCATGGTTTTATGAATTTTAATTTCAAGTTACGCCATTTGGTTAAGATTTGAAACGAAGCTATAATAAATGCTTATCATAAAAATCATTTTATTTTGCTGCCCAATACATTGACTGTCATTAATCGATTTCTTCACTAAAGGTTTCCCCATGCCGAAATTTATCTCTGCCCTTGTTGTATTGGGATTGTCATTGTCTTTGACAGGTTGCTTTGAGTCCAAACCAAAGCCCCCGGTGGTTTCAATCAGTCAAGGAAAAATTTTAGAAAAAAATACACTGGTGGGATTGTGGCATATTGACGAGTTACCCATGGATACGCCCCAAAACGCATATTATCTCAGTTGGATAGAAACAACCGGCGCTGACAATTACATTTTTGGAAATTATATTGAGTTTGATAAAGACGGCAGGTTTAGTAGTAGTTATGCAGCAGAATGCGGTAATGATTGTTTTCCGCATTCAGAAGGTCTTTATCGATTTGTAAGTGATGATGAAGTGATTTTGCAAGCGACCAAGGTTGAACAAAGAGGCTATTGTGGAGAAAACGGAGAGTTTAACAAGAGCGGCGAGTGGGTCTTGGGGAAATTTAAAATAGAAAAAGACAAAGAATTTGTTGTTTTAAAGAAAATTCTATAATTTCAACTTTGGGATTTTATAAAATTTTGAGTGAATTTTGTTGAGAAAGGCGACGGTTTTCAGCCAGTCTGTACATAATTGGTTTTAAAGTCATCATACCGAATCGGCTGTGGAATTTATCGATCCGTCGGGTAATCGGTTGGGGTTTGTGGATTATCGGGAATAAAAGTCTATGAAATGAAAGCGGGATGCGGTGTGATATTGGCAAAGAAGTCGATAAATCGTTATAACAGGGAGGGGCAAGCCTCCCTTTATCGTAAATTGATCTATCCCTATGATTACCCTACCTGCGATTGCTGCGCCAAACCGCCGATTTTCACAAGAATTTCTTAAGGAATATAACCGTGCCGTCAAATTACTTTCATACGCGTGAACGATTGGGTGCTTTAGGCGGCATCGTGCAACATCATACCGCCTTGTACCGCAGCGTGGCGGTACATGAACTGACCGTGGTTATCGTGCGGCGCGGATGCAAGAAGCTGCGGTGGGCGGGGCGCGAATTGAGGATTGCGGCGGGTGAGGCTGTCGCCTTGGCAGGCGGGCAGACGTTTGACGTCATCAATATTCCCGATTCAGACGACCTCTATCAGGCGCAATGGATTGCTTTCGAACAGGAAGCCATAGAAAGGTTTGCCGCACAATACGGGACGGTACAGGCAGTGTGCGATGCGGTGAAGCTGCCGCATCCCGGGCGGATGAACGCGGCGTTTGATTATGCGGCTACGGTGCTGGCGGATGAAGAAGTGCCGCACAATGCGGCGGAGGCCGCGCTTTGCGGCGTGTTGGCGTGGTTGCAGCATGACGGCATCGGTTTTGCCGTGTACGAAGGCGTCAACCTGATGCGGCAAATCCGCAAACTGATTACCGCCGATATGGCTGCGAACTGGTCGTCGGCGATACTGGCGCAGCGGCTTAATTGCAGCGAGGCCGCGTTGCGGCGGCGATTGGCGCGGCAGGACACGAATTTCCGTATGCTGCTGACGGATGTACGCATGATGCGCGCGCTGACGCTGTTGCAGGTTACGCAATGGCCGGTGGCGCAGATTGCTGGCGCGGTCGGCTATGACTGCCCGTCCCGTTTCAGCGCGCGCTTCAAAGAGCGGTTCGGTTGCGTGCCGTCGGCGGTTCGCTCGGAAGCGGAGCCGGAGGCATATCAGCGCACGGGGCAGGTCAGCGTCGGTGTTCGACCGTGAATTTCGCTTCGCCCAAGCTGTTTGCCTTAGTGAAGAAACCGACCAGCGCGGGTGTGGATTCGGCGGTGATGTTCGGCAGCTTGGCGACTTTCAGCGCGGTGAGCGTGAATTCGTAGCGGTGTTTCCTGCCTTCGGGGGGACACGCGCCGCCGTAGCCCGGAGTGCCGAAGTCTGTGCGGGTTTGCAGTGCGCCTTTGGGCAGCCTGCCGCCTTGCGCGGTAATGCCTGCGGGCAGGCGACGGACATCGGCGGGAATGTCGGCGACCACCCAGTGCATCCAGCCCAGGCCGGTCGGCGCGTCTTTATCGTAAACGGTCAGAACGAAACTTTTTGTCCCTGCGGGCGGATTTTTCCACGACAGCGCGGGCGAAGCATTGCCGCCCGAACAGCCAAAGCCGTAAGGCGCGCTCAAAAGCTGGTTTTGCGTGAAACCGCCTTCTTTGGACGGGTTGTCGAATTGCAGCGTAAATGCGCCCTCGGCAAAGGCAGCGGTTGAAAAAGCCAGCAGTACGGCGGAGAGGATGCAGGTTTGCATAGATGATTCCTTTACTTGATGAATAAGTGGATTCATTATAGGCTGTCAATGGCGGCAGGAATGTGCCGAAACGGTTGGATGATGTGCCGAAATGCGCAAATGCAAAAATCCGTGGTTTCAGACGACCTTTTGCAGGTCGTCTGAAATCTTTAATTCCTTTCCCTGAGGCTTTAGAAATATCGAATATTTAGGAATTGCCGCAACCCAACCCTCAAGATTTACGTCATAGCCCGTTCCTGCATCGGCGTGCGGGAATGGCGAAAATTGGGGATTTTGCCGCCAAATCCATGATAGAGATACGGAGCAAACGAATGATTACCCTGCCTTCCTTAAACAATCTGCCGTCAAAATGGGATGAAATCCGCCATTGGCTCGAAACCCAAGTTTTTGAGTGTGAAGTCATGCCGTATCCCAATCTGACGGAACACGAAGCCAAGCAGTTCGAACAGGATTTTATCGACTGCATCGGCTGCACACCTGAAGAATATGTCCGCATCCGCAGAGCCATCCGCCTGCTGGAAGCACGTTATCTTGACAGTCCAAACGAATTAACTACTGCCGCCATTGCCACGCCTTTGGGCGAGATGCTGGCGGTGTTCGGCGGCAAGGGTTTGTGTTTGCTGGAATTTGTCGGGCAGAAGCATATGGAGCAGGAAATTACCGCCGTCCAAAAAGCCTTGCGCGGGCGGTTTGTGTTTCGGGAAGATGAGCGAACGCAACTTCTGCGGCAGGAATTGGACTTATACTTCAAGGGTCGTCTGAAAACCTTTGCTACGCCCTTGGAGCAGATTGGCACTGAATTTCAAAAGCAGGCATGGGATGCGCTCTTGGCGATTCCCTACGGCGAAACGCGCAGCTACAAGGAGCAGGCGCAGCGTTTGGGCAATCCTAAAGCCGTCCGCGCCGTTGCCGCCGCCAACGGGCAGAACAAAGTGTCCATTCTGATTCCCTGCCACCGCGTCATTGGCAGCGACGGCAAATTGACCGGCTACGCAGGCGGTCTGAACCGCAAACAATCGCTGCTTGCTTTGGAACGCGGCGAAGTTCAGACGACCTTGTTTTGATTAGAAGCAGGCTTCGCACTCTGAAAAACGGTCTGCAATGATGCCTGACAAAATCCGCATACAAAACAATATCGGGCATCAATGCCCGGCCTGCCGGAAAGGAGAAATACGAATATGAACCTGAAAAACCGCCATTTCCTGAAACTTTTAGACTTTACGACCGAAGAAATCACCGCCTACCTCGACCTTGCCACCGAGTTGAAAGCCGCCAAAAAGGCAGGGCGCGAAGTGCAGCGGATGAAGGGGAAGAACATCGCCCTGATTTTTGAAAAAACATCGACCCGCACCCGCTGCGCGTTTGAAGTTGCCGCGCGCGACCAAGGGGCGGGGGTGACTTATCTGGAGCCGTCTGCCAGCCAAATCGGGCATAAGGAAAGCATCAAAGACACTGCCCGCGTGTTGGGCAGGATGTACGACGGCATCGAATATCGCGGCTTCGGGCAGGACGTGGTCGAAGAATTGGCGAAATACGCCGGCGTACCCGTGTTTAACGGCTTGACCAACGAGTTCCACCCGACCCAAATGCTCGCCGACGCGCTGACCATGCGCGAACATAGCGGCAAACCTTTGAATCAAACCGCGTTTGCCTACGTCGGCGACGCGCGTTACAACATGGCAAATTCGCTGCTGGTGTTGGGCGCGAAGCTCGGTATGGACGTGCGTATCGGCGCACCGAAAACCTTGTGGCCGTCTGAAAACATCGTCGCCCGCGCACGCGCCGTCGCCGAAGAAACCGGCGGAAAGATTTTGCTCACCGAAAACGCGGAAGAAGCCGTCAAAGGCGCAGATTTTATCCATACCGACGTGTGGGTCAGCATGGGTGAGCCGAAAGAGGCGTGGCAGGAACGCATTGATTTATTGAAAGATTACCGCGTTACTCCCGAACTGATGGCGGCATCGGGCAACCCGCAGGTCAAATTCATGCACTGCCTGCCCGCCTTCCACAACCGCGAAACCAAAGTCGGCGAATGGATTTACGAAACTTTCGGCTTAAACGGCGTGGAAGTGACGGAAGAAGTGTTCGAAAGCCCCGCCAGCATCGTGTTCGACCAAGCGGAAAACCGGATGCATACGATTAAAGCGGTGATGGTGGCGGCACTGGGGGATTGACGGCGTTTCTGTTTGAATCCATTAAAAAGGTCGTCTGAAAATCAATATAACGGGTTTGAACTGGCCCCCAAATCTTGGACACTCATAAAAGCCTATTCAGGCGCTCTGTGCAAGCTGGGTTCTGTATGCGACAGGACTCAGCTTTTTCAATTTCAAACTGCAACGCTCCCGGTTGTAG
>NZ_CALNWV010000043.1:0-20082 GCF_940793045.1 Neisseria sp. Marseille-Q2251 | reverse complement strand
CACCTGAGCTCAACCCGATTGAGAAGGTGTGGGCGAATATTAAGCGGTATCTGCGAACCGTATTGTCTGATTACGCCCGATTTGACGATGCGTTACTGTCCTATTTTGATTTTAATTGACTATAAAATGTGTCTTATATTTAAGGTGTCGGTATGTCCGCCTCCTCATTTCCATTCATTTGATTGAAATTTCTCCCATGCTCCGTTTCGCTCTATTCGCCGATATACATGGCAAATTCTTACTTCCTTTTAAGCTGGTACATCACTACCAGCAAATTACAGGCAAAAGCATAGATTTGATTCTCCAATGTGGTGATATGGGTGCTTTCCCCAGTAAAGATTGTATGGATAAAGCCACCTTGCGTCATGCTGCAAAAGATCGCAATGAATTGGGATTTATGGACGATTTTGTGCAACCGAATCCTCAAATCGCCCGATTTCTCGATAAACTTAATATCGATATGCTTTGCGTACGTGGCAATCATGAAGATCATGGTTTTTTAGACGAATTAGAACGGCAAAGCGAGCAGGCTGCTTTTACCATTGATGCTTATGAGCGCGTTTGGGTACTCAAAACGGGGGATTCGTTTGTGTTTCAAAAAGGAGGAGAATCGCTGGAAATAATCGGCATCGGCCGTATTGGCGATAGAAAACAACGACCTCATGGCGAATTTATCCAAGAATATGAACGTCAGAATCTGCGCCGTTTGGTTAAAGATTGCCTGAAAAGCAAACATGACCCCGATGTGCTGATTACGCATGATAAGTTTGGTGACAGCCAGCGCGGTTATGGCTCTGTTGAAATTGCAGAAGTGATGGATAAGCTTGCTTTTGCCTACCATTTTTACGGACATACTGGAGAAGCATATCAGCAAAATTTGGCAGACAACGGCATTACACAGTCGGTAAAAATTAAAGAATTGGAATTTGACGGAGAGGGTAAGTTGTCGGAGGGGTGTATGTTGATTTTGGAAGTAGAGCAGCAGAAGGGTGACAAGCATTTTACGCTTTCACCTGTACCATTAAACGAGATTATCCATTTTATGCGGGATACTTGGCGATATTACTGATGTAAAAGGGGCGGATAAGGAAATCCGTCCTTTTATTTTGGTTGATTGTTTTAGATAGTTCGAACCCTTAATGATATTTGATTTGGAACCGCTGTAAGAAATGGTAACGGCAAAGGTAGTAGAGGCATTATCGGCTAATGGGCTGCTTAATAGTGCTCGGAATGAATGGCAAACAACTTACTAAATCAATATTTGTTTTCAGGCTGTCTTTTTAATACAATCTGTCCATGCTTTTCAAAGCGATTAGCAGCGGCTCTGCGTGTTTAGCGGCAGGCAGAACTGTGCGGGCGGCGTGCCGATTCCGCATCCTGCGCTACGAAAGTGGCGGAAAGCAGAAAACCAAAAGCAAAAGCGTGTTTCGTCTAGTGGATAAGACGGCGGGCAACGGGTCCGCAAACGTGGGTTCGAATCCCATAGCACAAAGCTGATGGAAGTGTTTAGCTCACTCGGTAGAGCATCAGAATTTCATTCTGACGGTAGCGGGTTCGATTCCCGCAACACAAGCATTTGAATTAGCTCATTGGGTAGAGCAAAGGACTCATAATCCTTGTGTAACAGGTTCGATTCCTGTATTCAAAACCAAGCCTGTCGGGGCTTTATCCGACACTATCCTGTCACGATAGAAAATGGTTTGTAAAACCGACATTTATTGGTCTCAAAAACCAAAAACGCAGTACCGCAACCTGCTGCTGCCGCTTTCTGCGCGGCGCGGTGTCGGACGGCGTTTCAGGCAGCCTGCACCATTGGGGTCGTCTGAAACCTATCCGCCGCCACACCGCAAGGACAACGGGCAAGGCTTGCGGCCCGGCTGACGCAAAGGCGGGCATGTTACCGGCGCACGGCAAAACGGTTTAGGCAAGATGTGAAACTTAAGCCCTGCGCTGCTTTCATGCTCCCCGATACACACACGGGCGCGCCGCCTCTGGCTGTTGCACAAGCGGCAGCGGCAGGTTGCCCCTATTTCTTCGGGTTGCCGTTTTCAGGCGGCCTGAAACGGGATTTGGGGCAACGGAAATGCCCAAGTCCAATCCATTTTAAAAAGGAAACGTCATGTTCAAAAATTTCGTCGTCAAACCCACCGAACACCTTATCGTTCTGCTGGATGGCAGCCTGCACACCGTTCTCAATGCGGGGAAACACACTATTTGGCATTGGGGCAAGGAAATTGAAACACACAAACAGGACGCGACCGTGCTGCATGTGCAGTGGAACGGCATCGGCAGTTTGTTGAAAATCGCTTCGGAACGCAAAAAGGCAGAAAAATTCCTGCAAATTGTCCATAACCCTGCCGGACACAATACACTGGTATGGCACGATGAAATGCCCGTATTCACCATAACCGACAATACGGACTATTGGGCGTTTTTCCGTCCTGAAAAAGGCGAATTGAACACGCTCACGCTGGCGCACAACGAATACTGGCTGCCTGAAAACGTGCAGGAAACGCTGCTGTTGCGCAACCAAGTGCCGTCAAACTGCGAGAAATTTGTTGTGGAGCAACACGAACGCCTGCTTATCCGCATCAACGGGCGTTTGCAGCGCGTGCTGGGCGAAGGGCGGTATCTGCTGCAAAGCAAGGCGAGAGCGAAAAATAACGAAATTGAAATCGAACGGCAACACACCGCCAACGCAATGTATCATCAATGGGAAGACGCGCAGAAATGGGCGAAAGAGCAGCCTGAAAATCCGCAATGGCTGGTGCTGGAAAGCCCTGTGGGGCAAAACACGTTGGCGTGGCATCAGGATTTTGGCGCAAAGGTCGTGGCAAGCGGCGAACACGCAGCGTTTTGGTTGCCGGAAAATGGCGAAATCGAAACGCACACGCAGCCGAAAACCGAATACTGGCTGCCCGAAAATGTGCAGGCTGCTTTGCTGGCACACATCACGTTGGACAAACCCCTGCAAAAATATACCGTTAAAGCCAACGAATGCCTGCTGATTACCGAGCGCAACCGCCTGATGCGCGTGCTGGGCGAAGGCGATTATGTGCTGCTGTTGGGCGAGGAACATAAAGCCCTGTTTGCCGATACAGGCATACCCGTGTATGAAAATACGGCGCAACTGGCGCAATGGGCGGCGCAAAATCCCGAACTCGCAGCGGCGCATTGGCAGCGCGTGGAAGCCGGCGAAAACGAATTGCTGCTGTGGTCGCAAAACGGCAAGCTGCAAAACCTGATCCGCCCCAAAGAAACAGCGTGGTTCTGGCGCGAAGCGGCTCAGCCGTATGAAATCCAACGTATTGATTTATCCCAAGGTTTAGCAATCGATGCGGATACAGTGAAGCAGTTGCAGAACATCAATTTCGGCGGCCATCCTGTGTTTAAAAATGCAGTGCACACGGTAAACGTACCCGAACACCATCAGGGATTGGTCTATATCGACAACGTGCAGCAACCGCCTCTGACGCAGGGGCGTTACCACTATTGGCTGGTAAACCAGACGGTCGGCAGCCAAGTGGCGGATTTGCGTTTGCAGACTTGCGAAGTATCGGGACAGGAGCTGCTGACTGAAGATAAGGTTACCGTACGCGCCAATGTGGTGTGCAACTACCGGATTACGGACGCGCCCAAATGGTTTGCCCAGCATCAATCGCCCGAAGAATATCTCTACCGCGAATTGCAGTTCGCCATCCGCGCGCTCATCGGCAGTAAAAGTATGGACACACTGTTGGCGGACAAACAGGGCTTGGATACGGAGCTGACCGCGCTCATCCGCGCCAAAGTGCCGCTGGGCGCGGAAATCGACAGTGCAGGTGTGAAAGACATTATCCTACCGGGCGAAATCCGCAGCATCTTAACGCGCGTAGTGGAAGCCGAAAAATCCGCCCAAGCCAACAACATCCGCCGCCGCGAGGAAACCGCCGCCACACGCTCGCTGCTGAACACCGCGCGCGTGATGGAGGAAAACCCGACTGCCCTGCGGCTGAAAGAATTGGAAACATTGGAAAAAGTTACCGAGAAAATCGACAAGATTTCCGTGTACGGCGGATTGGACGGCGTGTTGAAGGGCTTGATTAATATTCAGCAGCCGAAATAGGATTTTTGGCCGCCTGAACACGCCGCACGGCAGAAAAGCAGCCTGTACTTGGAAATTTGGAAGTGCAGGCTGCTTTTTTGGATAAAGTGTATGAGGTCTTTGCAATAATATAAGTTACTAAATTTTTATGCTCAATATCATTTCCAAAATGAAAAACCTTTCTGATTTTTCCTACTTTTTACTCAATATCAGAAAGGTTTTAGTTAATTGAAAATTTTTTGGCGTACTCTTAGGTGCCAAATTTCGTTAATAGACCATTTTTGCAAAGGTCTCTGTAAGTGGCTTTCTCAAATATGAGCTTTTCTGACATTGCAGTAATAGATTGCGAAGTAGGATTTATTGAACATTCAATACAAAATATGTTTCTTTAAATAGCCTGATTCAATCAGTGGGAAAACATCAGACAGCGGGGAAATCAATTTAACATCTGCGTGATGAATCATTACGTGTTCATTTTGGTTTAATTCATTCTTATATCTTCTGTACAAATTTTTATCATTATCGAAAAACCAAACTAAAGCATATATCTTCCCATGAATATTTTTTGATTCATGATATAACTTTCTAAATTTATCTCTATTTCCTTCTTTATTCAATCTTTCAAAGCTATTGCTTTGCGTGGATTTCGACCCTTCTTCTCCAATTAATTTACTTTCCAATGCTTTGGCATGGGCTAATCTTGAAACATCACTATCATTTTTACCTGAACGAAAATTCATATTTCCTCCGGCTATTGCCGTAGTTAAGAAAAATAAACCTAACAGAGCTATGAGCATTTTCTGCCATTTCGTTTTGTCGGTTTTAAAAATGAGGATTCCCATAATAATGCTCCTTTCTGAGAGGTCGTCTGAAAAATCATTTTCAGACGACCTGAACTTTATTGCGGCAAGACAAGATTGTCTAACGTCAGATCCGCATCGCGCAAGCTTTGTATGTATTGCTCAAACACGGTTTGATAATCGTCCGACTGTATCACAGCGGAAAACATCGGTTGCTGAGGATGCTCGCCCTCGGGCAGTTCGATTAGCACGGCTTTGCCTTCCAAGTCGGCACATGTCGTCTGAAAACGGGGAAGGACAGAGGAAGGTTGTGGCGTGGCAGTAAGGTGGAGTTCGTAATACATGGTTTCGGACGACCTTAATGTTCTAGGTTGTTTCGTTTATTTGTTTCGGTAGGCCGGATTGCAGGAAATCGGACATTTCGCGATAAAACGTCATAACGGTTTTCATGTTTTGCCGTTCCGGTTCGCTTGTTTGAGGTCGAATGTTTATTTCATCTATCAATTCGCGCAACGGGCGGCGTTTGGTGGGATTGGCTTCGTCCAATATAAAATACAGAATTCCCCCGTCTTGTATCAACCTGCGGCGGGCATCCATTATATGACTGTTAAAAAATAGATTTTGAATCAGATTGGTGCGTTGTTCATCATTTTGTGGAGGTTTAGCGGTCTCAGGAAGCAACACGGTTTTGTTGCATATGCAGGACTGAGACTGATTGAGCGCAAAAACGGGCAGGTAAAACATCATTAACATTGCCTTCAGAATGTCGCAGAAATGCTCTTCAGCCTCGTCATCGCCCTGCTGCAGACAAGCGGGAAGTTGGCAGGTTTGAAGGGTAAAGTCACATTCGCTGCGGCCTGTAGGCAAACCCAGTCCCAGATCCAAATAAAAATGACCGTCCAGTTCGATAAAATGCCATGGTGCGCGGTTGGCGCGTACGCGCGGCAGATGCAGATAGGGATTGCGGCAAATCCTTAGGTACAGGCGGATCAGATGGGCAATATTACCGCAATAAGCAGGGTTGAGTTGACGTACGCGGTTAATGCGGACGATCTTTTCTTTTGGACGGAGGAAGCAGGGCGGTTGTTTGGTTTTCATTAGAATGGTTGGGTGGTTTTTGTCGTAGCCAGGTGTGTTTAAATTAGTTTGGCGTAGGGGGGGCGGTACGCACGCGGTTTATTCTGTTAAGATGACCTCAATACTTTCTTTGAGGGTATATGAAATATTTGCTTTTTAACAACACCTTATTACTGGTCAACATGGAGGTTGCCTGAAACACAACTTTCAGACAACCTTTATTGTAATGTGTTCAGCCGTCGTAACACCTACGACGCATTAGACAACCTGATCTACCGCAGCTACCCGACGGCGAAAACCAATATGGCCTAGAAAACCAGCTCGTCCGCACCGAAATCAAAAAGCCCGCCGGGCCATACCAAGATTTAGACATACACCTAAGAGGTTACTAGCAAGACTATTTCAAAAAGTAGTCAGCAGCAAAAGAAGAAAGAATTAGAGGTGTCAGTGGAGTATATGTTAGAGACAGCAAAAGCTTGGTTTATGTTGAAGGAATATTCGAAATTATTAGATTACCTTAGGAGATTATCATGGATGTGACATTATTTAATTTTCAGACATTTTGGGAGGCAAACGCTGATGAAGACTATCGTGAAGATATTATCAGAATGTCTATTGCACTTATGACATTTCTTAAAAAGAATAGTTTACTTATTGATATTGAACCCTTTAATGAGGATGGCTCTATCAAAGAAGATTTGATCATTCGAAAATCCAATGTAACTGATGAAGGATTCCAATTATTTGTTAAACCAGTAAATAATTGGTGGAATGCTTTGGATAGGGGAACTCCTCCTGAGAAAGTTACTATTTTGGAGAATGGCTTGAAAAAAATTCGGGCTGCGAAAAAGTAATTTTATAGTTCAGACGATCTCAATACTTTCTTTGAGGTCGTCTGAACTATTTGTTCTTTAACAATATTACTAGCAGTTAACATAGAGGTCGTCTGAAAACCGAATCCAAAGTCGTCTGAAAATCTACTTCGAACCCCATCAAGCATTTATAATCCTGCTTTTCAGACGACCTTTTGAACATCCGTTCTCTCAATAAAATTGACCTTATGAAACCCAAATTCATCACTCTGGACGGCATAGACGGCGCGGGCAAATCGACCAATCTTGCCGTTATCCGCCGATGGTTCGAATCCCACGACCTTCCCGTATTGTTCACCCGCGAGCCGGGCGGTACGCCTGTCGGCGAGGCTTTGCGCGAAATTTTGTTGAACCCTGAAACCAAGGCGGGATTGCGCGCGGAGACGTTGATGATGTTTGCCGCGCGGCAGCAGCATCTGGAAGACGTTATCCTGCCTGCGCTGGCAGACGGCATTCATGTCGTTTCCGACCGTTTTACCGATGCGACTTTCGCGTATCAGGGTGGCGGGAGCGGCGTACCCCTGCAAGATATTGAAATGTTGGAAAATTGGGTGCAGGGCGGGTTTGGTCCTGATTTGACGTTGCTGCTGGACGTGCCGCTGGAAGTGTCGATGGCGCGTATCGGGCAGACGCGCGAGAAAGACCGTTTCGAGCAGGAGCAGGCGGATTTTTTCACCCGCGTGCGTGCTGTTTATCTCGAACGCGCCGCCGCGCATCCCGAACGCTACGCGCTTATCGACGGCAACCGGAGTTTGGAAGAGGTGAGGGCGGATATCGAACATGCGTTGGCGCGCAGTTTCGGTATGGATGTTTAAAACCGAATGAAGGTCGTCTGAAAGGATACGTTTTTGCTTTGAGGTTGTTTGTTTCAGATGAAAATAGCGGTATGCGCCGCATTGGGAACATGGTAAAATTACACGCTATTACAAAATAGGTTTATTTGTTAATAAATAAGCCGCTTTGTAATGCCAAACGTCCCGAAACCAACGTTTCAGACGACCTCGTCTCAACATCTCTCTCGCAACAGGATCGAAAAATGGAAAACTCATTAAAAGAAGCCGCACTGAAATTTCACGAATTCCCCGTGCCGGGTAAAGTCTCCGTTACCCCCACCAAATCGCTGGCCACGTCCAAAGACTTGGCTTTGGCGTACTCGCCGGGCGTTGCGGCTCCTTGTATGGAAATCCATGCCGATCCGCAAAATGCGTACAAATATACCGCCAAAGGCAACTTGGTTGCCGTGATTTCCAACGGTACCGCCGTTTTGGGCTTGGGCAACATCGGCGCGTTGGCGGGCAAACCTGTGATGGAAGGCAAAGGCGTATTGTTTAAAAAATTCGCCGGTGTGGACGTATTCGACATCGAAATCGATGAAAAAGACCCGCAAAAACTGGTGGACATCATCGCCGCGTTGGAACCGACTTTCGGCGGCATCAACCTCGAAGACATTAAAGCGCCTGAATGCTTCTACATCGAACGCGAATTGCGCAAACGCTGCAAAATCCCCGTATTCCACGACGACCAACACGGTACCGCCATCATTACCGCCGCCGCCGTATTGAATGCCCTGCGCTATACCGGCCGCAAAATCGAGGAAGCGACCTTGGTTTGCTCCGGCGCGGGTGCGGCTGCGATTGCCTGCTTGAACCAACTGCTCGATTTGGGTTTGAAACGCGAAAACGTTACCGTTTGCGACTCCAAAGGCGTGATTTACAAAACCCGCGAAGACAAAGACCGTATGGACGAGTCCAAACAGTTCTACGCCATTGAAGACAACGGTCAACGCGTGCTTGCCGATGCCGTCAAAGGCAAAGACATCTTCTTGGGCCTCTCCGGCGCGAACCTGCTGACGCCTGAAATGCTGAACACCATGAACGCCAAGCCTATCGTGTTCGCCATGGCAAACCCGAACCCGGAAATCCTGCCGCCGCTGGCAAAAGAAACCCGTCCTGACGTGGTCATCGGTACCGGCCGTTCCGACTTCCCGAATCAAGTGAACAACGTATTGTGCTTCCCGTTCATCTTCCGCGGCGCGTTGGACGTCGGCGCGACGACCATCAACGAAGAAATGAAACGCGCCTGCGTCTATGCCTTGGCGGATTTGGCGAAAGAAGAAGTAACTGAAGAAGTGGTTGCCGCTTACGGTAAAAAATTCGAATTCGGCGCGGAATACCTGATTCCGACCCCGTTCGACTCACGCCTGCTGCCGCGCGTTGCTTCGGCTGCCGCCAAAGCTGCGATGGAAAGCGGCGTGGCAACCCGTCCGATTGCAGACTTGGAAGCCTACGCTGCCAAACTGAGCGAATGGAAACTGTAATCCGGTTTTAATTTGAATGTGGTGTAGAAAAGGTCGTCTGAAAATTTTCAGACGACCTTTTTGTTTGGGTAAATGTCTTCCTACTTTAAACCGCGTCGGTCAGCGATGAGAACACTTCAAAATAAGTCGGGAAGGTTTTATGGGTGCATTTCGGGTCGTTGATGACGACGGGTACGCCCAACAGGGAAACCAGCGAGAAACACATCGCCATGCGGTGGTCGTCGTAAGTGTCGATGACGGCGTCGGGCGTCAGTGTTTCAGGCGGGGTGATGTGAATCGCTTCGGCTTCTTCGACGACTTTCGCACCAAGTTTGCGCAACTCGTTTGCCATCGCGGCGATGCGGTCGGTTTCCTTGACGCGCCATGACCCGATGTTGCGCAGCGTACAGGTTTGTCCTGTGGCAAGCGCGACGATGGCGAGGGTCATGGCGGCATCGGGGATATGGTTCGCATCCAAATCAAAGGCTTGGACGGCACGTTCTTTCGGACGCGAGACTTCGACGAAGTTTTCGCCCCAAACCACATCCGCACCGATTTTTTCCAGCTCGCGGGCAAAGGCGACATCGCCCTGTATGCTGTTTGCGCCAATGCCGGTAACGCGGACGGGCGTAGCGGCAATCAAGCCGGCAGCGAGGAAATAGGACGCGCTGGAGGCATCGCCTTCGACGTGCAGGTGTTCGGGCGCGTGGTAGCGGGTATCTGCGGGGATTTTGAAGACGCGGTAGTCTTCATTGGCAACCTGTACGCCGAATTGCGCCATCAGTTTCAAAGTGATGTCGATGTAAGGCTTGGAAATCAACTCGCCGACCATACGGATTTCAAATGCCTGCCCGGTCAGCGGTAACGCCATCAAGAGGGCGGTCAGAAACTGGCTGGACACATTGCCTTTAATCGGAATCACACGCTCGCCGCGGTCTTGGCGCTCGCCGATATGAAGCGGTGGATAGTGTTCGTTGCCGAGATATTCGACATCGGCGCCGGCAATCCGCAGCGCATCGACCAAATCGCCGATAGGGCGTTCGTGCATACGCGCAACGCCGTGCAGATGATAATCGCCGCCCAAAACGGCAAGTGCGGCAGTCAGCGGACGGAACGCCGTTCCCGCGTTGCCTAAAAACAAATCGGCAGTGCGGTTTGGAAATTGTCCGCCTGTGCCGTGAACTTTCAGACGACCTTCGGCAAGATATTCGATTTCAACGCCGAGTTTATCGAGCGCTTCTAACATACGGTCGGTATCGTCGGATTTGAGCAGGGAATGGATTTCGCAAGTGTTGTCGGACAAGGCGGCAAGCAGCAGGGTGCGGTTGCTGATGCTTTTGGAACCGGGCAGGGCGACGGTGGCGGGTTTGAGCGAGGCGGCGGGGAGGCGGATGGATTCGGTCATGATGGTCGTTTGGGAAGCGGAAACAGAAAACGGCATTATACGGCAGGGAGGGGTCGTCTGAAAAACATGGCTGCTGCAATTCGATAACCGCAGAGTTTGTTTTTGAATGGTTTCGGTATCTTAAAACGTTCAAACAAGGCAAGGTAACATCAGAATGGTTTGTCGGTGCGCGCAATCTTGCCAACCGCACCACACGTCCGCAAAACGCCATGCTGAAATACATCGCCCCGCAGCCGGGCCGCTCCGTCCGCGTAGGCGTCAGAATGAATTTCTAAGTTTGGAATAAAATAAACCGGATTCCTTTGATGGGAATCCGGTTTTTCTTTTCGATGATTGGATTTTCAGACGACCTTTGGGGTCGTCTGAAACCTTATTTATGCCCTTTACCTTCTTTTATTCAGAGCCTTATATGCTAGCTGTCAGACAAATACGGCTCGACGCTTTCCTTCAATATCTCGATCAATTCTTCGTCCATATAGCGGTAATCGTCAGGAATGTCCAAAACAATGATTTCCTTATGCTGCAAAGCGCGGGGAAACTGCGCCGACAGGCGGTTTTTATGCTTTTGTTCCATCACAAAAATCTTATCCGACCATGCGATGTCGTTGATGGAAACGGTGTGCCGTGCGTTAGGGCTTGTGCCTGCGGAACGGGTCTGTACGTTCGGATAGCGTCGGAATACCGCTTCAGCAGTGGGGCTGCGCCATTGGTTGCGGCTGCAAATAAAAAGTGCGTCCATAGAAATTAAAAAAGGCGGAGAAATATCCGCCTTGTGAAAATCATCTCGATTGAGTCGAAATGTGTTTTAAGTTAATCAAACCATTCGGCTTCAAATTCATGCTGCCTGAAGGGGTAAACAAAGCCCAGTTTTTGCGCGCGTTTGACTTTATTCCTGCGGAAATACATCAAATCCCACTTTTTCTCGAGCTTACCCTCAGAAGGGTTTTTGCCGTGTACGCGATGGCTGGGTCGTTTTGCTTGATGCCGCCGCCATGCACGGCTGCGACTGTGGTCTAAATTGTCCATTATCTGCTTTCTAACTTCGTTTCGGAAATCGGGTTCAGCAGCCGCGATTTTTTCTGTGTTCGATTATTCAGCAAGAAAAAGGAAAATCGGATTGTAGCCAAATTAGCTTGACGATACAAGCATTTGACCGTCGTTGTGGAACAGGTCGTCTGAAATGTGAGACACCATTTACTTCTGCTTATCCAACGCTTCCTCATCCAGAGATTTCAACCATTCCAGCTTTTCGCCGATTTTGATTTCCAGCCCGCGCGGGACGGGTTGGTAGAAATCCGGTTCGTCCAAGCCGTCGGGCATATAGCTTTCGCCGGCGGCGTAGGCGTTCGGTTCGTCGTGGGCGTAGCGGTATTCGCGTCCGTAGCCCAATTCCTTCATCAACTTGGTCGGGGCGTTGCGCAGGTGGATGGGTACTTCGTCGCTGGCGTTTTCTTTGACGAAACGGCGCATTTGGTTGTATGCCTTGTAACCCGCGTTGGATTTCGCGGCGGCGGCAAGGTACAGCACGGCTTGTGCCAACGCGAGTTCGCCTTCGGGCGAGCCTAAGCGTTCGAAGGTGGCGGCGGCATCGTTGGCGATTTGGAAGGCGCGTGGGTCGGCAAGCCCGATGTCCTCCCACGCCATGCGCACGATGCGGCGGGCGAGGTAGCGCGGGTCGGTACCGCCGTCGAGCATACGGCAGAACCAATACAGCGCGGCGTTCGGATGCGAGCCGCGCACGGATTTGTGCAGGGCGGAGATTTGGTTGTAGAAACTCTCGCCGCCTTTATCGAAACGGCGGATTTGCGCCCCGAGACTGTCGGCGAGAAATTCGGCGGTCAGGGTTTTCAGACGACGTGTGTCGGCGGCGCGTAAAAGTTGTTCCAACAGATTCAACAATCTGCGCGCATCGCCGTCGGCGGTATTGACAAGCAGCTCCTGCGCATCGGCTTCAATCGTGAAATCTCGGTATTCGGGCAAGGCCAATACTTTGGCAATCAGTTTCTTGAGGTCGTCTGAAGACAAGGATTGCAAAACATACACCTGCGCGCGGCTCAACAGCGCGGGATTGACTTCAAACGACGGGTTTTCCGTCGTCGCACCGATAAAGGTCAGCAAACCGCTTTCGACATGGGGCAAAAATGCGTCCTGTTGCGCCTTGTTGAAGCGGTGGACTTCATCGACAAACAAAATCGTCGCGCGTCCCTGTTGCAAGGCGATTTCAGCCTTGTCGATTGCCTCGCGTATGTCCTTTACGCCGGAAAACACAGCGGAAACAGGCAGAAACTGGGCGTTGAAACTCTGCGCCAAAATCCGCGCCAACGTCGTCTTGCCCACGCCCGGCGGCCCCCACAGCAACATAGAATGCGGCTTCCCGCCATCCACTGCCACGCGCAGCGGCTTGCCTTCGCCGATTAAATGCTGCTGCCCGATAACATCATCAAGCGTATGCGGGCGCAGGCGTTCGGCAAGCGGCGCATCGGGTTGGCGGGTGAAAAGGTCGGACATGGCGGTTTCCGTGAAAGAGGGTTTTCAGACGACGTGGATTATAGCAGGTCGTCTGAAAACGGACGGATGGCAAAGGGAACAATAAAGACAGGATATATCACAGCCGTCATTCCCGCGCAGGCGGGAATCCGTTTGTGAATTTCAGTTGATTGATTTTTATGGCTTTGCTTATCCATCAAAGATGGATTCCCGCCTGCGCGGGAATGACGGCATGGGTTTGCCATAACTTACTGGCAGATTTTTTTGTCTGTGTATCCTATATCAGGATGACCATCCTTGTTTCTTGGCGAATCATGATTACAGCTGCCGTAATGAATCTGGATTGACATATTTTTTGCATTGGATTGTATCGGCAGGACAGGTTGGATATTGAAATTATTCAAGCCGGCATTGGATTGGGCATTAAGGTCATTTTTGAATTTAACGTCAGTTTTAATATCAATTGTAGGATCGTCATGACCGGTATTGTCAGGATTACTGTCGTCAATGCCATCGGTGTTGGTGCTAAGATAATTTTCTGGCATGATTTGCAGGGCTTTTCCGCTGATGATGATACATTCTTCAGCTATTTTGTCAGCTGCTTCTCGTTCTTTAGTGCCCTTATCTTTAGTGAAGTCAGCTTCAGTGTTATCAGTAGTCGCTGGGCAGAAAAACTTAGTATCGCCCAAATTCCACGCCATATAGCCGTATAGAGCGTTGTTGCGTTGTTCAGGAATCGAAGAACATTCAATGTTTTTTTCTGCTTTTTCTTTTTCTGAAAGAATAGAACATTTGAAATTTTGTTTTAATTTGATCAAGTCATTTT
The DNA here is from genome assembly GCF_940793045.1 of Neisseria sp. Marseille-Q2251. Classification (NCBI taxonomy): domain Bacteria; kingdom Pseudomonadati; phylum Pseudomonadota; class Betaproteobacteria; order Neisseriales; family Neisseriaceae; genus Neisseria; species Neisseria sp. Marseille-Q2251. The sequence goes on along the minus strand of NZ_CALNWV010000043.1, from coordinate 6,235 downwards.
TATCAATACCATTGGTTTCCTGAGAACCGTTGTTTTGTTGGAAGTTATTGTGCAATAAATACCATGAAGAATTTCCAGAAGATTCAGCGAAACGCACGAAATGATTAGATGCAAAAGATAAAGCGGAATTGCTATTTGGTATAAGTATAATTGGAATAAGCAATATTGCAGTAAAGATAGTTGCAGTTAAAATATTTTTTTCTATTCTTTGTTTTAATGTTAGTGAACCTAAAAGGACAAAAATAAAGTTAAATAAGGAAACGAAAGCTATTAATACTATTATTATCAATATATCGTCTGTAAAAAGAGATATGATGTAGATTCCAAGAGAGAAGAATGATAAAAATAGAAAGAAAAGCATTAGAATGTGAACGTTTTTATAAGGTATTGTTTTATATTCTTTGATATATCCGTATAAAAATGTAAGAATAAATTGTGTTATGAAACATAATAATATAAATCCAAAAACAATAGTAGCAGCTATCAAAGCATATGGATTAGTTACTACATCAGGAAAAATGCTTAATTGACCTATGTTTTTAAGATAATTGTATATAAAAGATCCACCAATAAATGTTCCAAATATTGCCGAAATACCAAATATTTTGCTGATGATTTCCAAATAATCAGAGAGTTTTCTTTGCTCTTTTGGTTGCTCAACCGTTTCAGCTTGTTTTATTTCTTCCTGTTTTGCAGCATCATCGTTTTTTGCGGCATTTTCATACGTTTTCTTTGAGTTTCTATTTTCGCTTGCGCATATCCATTCCTTAATCTTTTTAAAAAATTTACATAAGCGTGTAGATTCATTTCTTTTCTGTGCATTGTCTTTTGATTCAGGCTGCTTATTTTTAGCGGTATGCTCTGAATGCTCTTGACTGCCTTTTTCAGCCGTTTTTTCTTGATTCTCTTTAGGGTTTTGCGTGTTTTCGTTTGAGTTATCCATTGATCAATCCTCTATTTTCCCAAAAAAGACGGATTATACCCCGACTTTCCCCAATCCCCCATCTCACACTGCTTACGGTATAATACGCGTTTGTTTAAAGACTTTGCGGGGCGTTTCAGACGACCTTGCGGCAAGGGATGGCTATGAATATGAAAAAGATGGTTGCCGTTGCTTCTGTGGCGGCGTTGTTGGGCGGCTGCGCTTATGATTCGGATTCGTCGTTCGGCGGTTTGGGCGGCGGTACGGGTATCGGCGGCAGCGTGGTGAAAATGGCGGTCGATCATCAGTGCCGTTCGGAATTGAACAAGCGCAATGAGTGGCGTTTGATCGCGCTGACGATGAGCGCGGACAAACAGCGCGAGTGGGAAGACAAAATCTGCGGCTGCGCGAGCGAGGAAGCGCCGAATCAGGTGTCTGCGCAAGAGTTGATGGATGTTTTGAATCCTTCTTCGCGCGATCGGGCGATTGCGTCGGTAACGGTGAAAACCGTCAATGCTTGTTTCAAGCGTTTGTATAGATAATGTTTTTCAGACGACCTCTGTGTATCGGGGTCGTCTGAAAGTTTATAGTGGATTAAGGTCGGGATAGGGCGGCTTGCGGGATGGTTCGCAGGCGGGTTTCTTATTTTGATCGGCAATATTTTTGTTTTTATAGAGAAGAAATCATGAAATATATCAGTACGCGCGGCGAGACGGCGCATAAACCGTTTAGCGAGGTTTTGTTGATGGGGCTTGCGCCCGACGGCGGTTTGATGCTGCCGGAGCGTTATCCGCAGGTCAGCCGCGAGACTTTGGACAAGTGGCGCGGTTTGAGTTATCCGGAGCTGGCGTTTGAGGTGATGAGCCTGTTTGTTACGGATATTCCGGCGGACGATTTACGCGATATTCTGAACCGTACTTATACGGAAGCGGCGTTCGGCACTAAGGAAATCACGCCTGTGCGTACTTTGTCCGACGGCCTCAAAATCCAAGCCCTGTCCAACGGCCCGACGCTGGCGTTTAAGGATATGGCGATGCAGTTTTTGGGCAACGCGTTTGAATATGTGTTGAACCAAAAGGGCAGGGAACTCAATATCTTGGGCGCGACCAGCGGCGATACGGGTTCGGCTGCGGAATATGCTTTGCGCGGTAAAAAGGGCGTGAATGTATTTATGCTGTCGCCCGACGGTAAAATGAGCGCGTTTCAACGTGCGCAGATGTACAGCCTGCAAGACGAGAATATCCATAATATCGCCGTGAAGGGGATGTTTGACGACTGTCAGGATATTGTGAAGGCGGTACAAAACGATGCAGCGTTCAAGGAAAAATACCATATCGGTACGGTCAATTCGATCAACTGGGGACGCATCGTCGCGCAAGTGGTTTATTACTTTGCGGGCTATTTCAAGGCGACGCAAAGCAACGACGAGCAGGTCAGCTTCTGCGTGCCGAGCGGCAACTTCGGCAACGTTTGCGCGGGACACATCGCCAAACAGATGGGCTTGCCTATCCGCCGCCTGATTGTCGCGACCAATGAAAACGATGTGTTGGACGAGTTTTTCAAAACCGGCGCATACCGCCCGCGCAACAGCGAGCATACTTATGTTACCTCCAGCCCGTCTATGGACATTTCCAAAGCATCCAACTTCGAGCGTTTCGTGTTCGACCTGATGGATCGCGATCCTCAGGAAATCAATACGCTGTGGGCGGAAGTCGCGGCGGGCAAGGGCTTTGACTTGCAGTTTACCTTGGAAAAAGTCGGCGGCAAATATGGCTTTACTTCAGGCAAATCTACACACGCCGACCGCCTCGCTACCATCAAACAGGTTTACGAGCAAGATAAAGAACTCATCGACCCGCACACTGCCGACGGCGTAAAAGTCGCCCGCGAAGTGCGCGAAGAAGGGGAGACGGTTGTGTGTTTGGAAACCGCGTTGGCAGCGAAATTCGATGCGACCATACACGAAGCCGTCGGCGATGTCGCCATTCCACGTCCCGCCGCGCTGGAAGGTTTGGAAAAATTGCCGCAGCGCGTCCGAGTCGTGCCAAACAATGCGGCTGCCGTTAAAGAAATCATCCGCGAAACGTTAGATAAGTAAGGCGTTGTCCGAGAGGTCGTCTGAAAAGTTTTCAGACGACCTCTGCTAGACAGCAAGCATTGTGATGATAAATATTTTCGTTTAAAATTGCGCGTTTGCTCTAATTCGGCATTATCTATTCACAGGCGAGAGAGGTCGTCTGAAAACCCTTTTAAAACCATCATCCGCCCGACCCGCGCGATCAGACGGATTTACCGACAGGAAACTCAAATGGCAGCATTCAATACCCAAAAAGTATTGTCCGTACACCACTGGACGGAAGCGTATTTCACCTTTACCTGCACCCGCGACGAATCGTTGCGCTTCGAAAACGGCCAATTCGTCATGGTCGGATTGATGGTGGACGGCAAGCCGCTGATGCGCGCATACAGCGTCGCCTCCGCCAACTGGGAAGAACACCTCGAATTTTTCAGCATTAAAGTCCAAGACGGCCCTCTGACCAGCCGCCTGCAACACCTCAAAGTCGGCGACGACGTGTTGATCAGCAAAAAACCGACCGGAACTTTGGTTGCCGGCGACCTGAATCCCGGCAAACACCTTTACCTGCTGAGCACCGGTACCGGCATCGCCCCTTTCTTGAGCATCACCAAAGACCCCGAAATTTACGAGCAATTTGAAAAAATCATCCTCGTACACGGCGTGCGCTACAAAAAAGATTTGGCGTACTACGACCGCTTCACCAAAGAATTGCCCGAACACGAATACCTCGGCGACTTGGTTAAAGAAAAACTGATTTATTACCCCATCGTTTCCCGCGAAGACTACGAACACCACGGCCGCCTGACCGACCTGATGGTAAGCGGCAAACTGTTTGAAGACATCGGCCTGCCCAAAATCAACCCGCAAGACGACCGCGCCATGCTCTGCGGCAGCCCTGCGATGCTGAAAGACACCTGCAAAGTTTTGGACGATTTCGGTCTGACTGTCTCTCCGAAAACCGGTGTACGCGGCGACTACCTGATTGAGCGCGCGTTTGTGGATCAATAAGGGTTTTAGCAGTAATAGCAATATAGCGAGGCGGAACTTGTTATCAGGTTCTGTCTCGCTATAAATCCATTATTTGCCAAAATTCAAGTTTTGCTCAATCTCTAAAATATTTCCCTCAAACGGTTCAACAGATTTCCCATTCTTATCATGTACGATGTCAACACCCACGATGTCCGCCGATTTTTCGCACACGTTTGGAAACATCGCCTGACCCCGATGCAACTGGATGCTCTTCAGCTTAACGCCCTCCGTATCATCGAATCTCATCCCGAATACGCCCATTATCTTGAAAACATTGAAGATTATTTAGATAAAAACTGGCTGCCGGAAGACGGAGAGAGCAATCCTTTTTTACACATGTCGCTGCATCTTTCCCTTCAAGAGCAGGCAGCCATCGACCAGCCACCGGGCATACGGGCGATTCACCGGCAACTTTGCGCACGTTATAACAACGACTGGGTACGCGCCGAGCATGACATGATGGATGCGCTGGCGGAAACCATTTGGGAAGCGCAACGATACGGACGCGGTTTGGATGTCAATGCCTATATGACCCGGTTGCGTAAATTAGTCGGTTTAGGGCAGGAGGAAAACGCCCGTATCAATCCGCATGAAGTGAATGCTAAATTTGACGAATGAAAAAGTTTTCTATGTGATGGAAGATAATGATTTTGAGGTCGTTGAAACGTTGTTTTCAGACGACCTTACAGTTTTGTAGTTTTTTGATTTAACCTGAAATTTTTTATGTAGATATTGCTTTTTTTAATGAAAAGTACGATAAAAACTTCCCATTTCTAGTTTTCCATCTTCAGACAGTAATAAGAGTATAGAACTTAGTCCAATGGAAAATAGTATGGGTTTCATTATTATGCCTACTCCTTGTAAATATATAATCATATGTTCTGATTCTATTGTATGATAAGTAGCTGGTTGCTACCTAAAAAGTTAAGCAGCAAAGGCAATTAATTATTTTACAAACAAAGGCATACACATGAATTTCGAGATTAAACTAGAAACTAACTTTAGGGACTGGTTGATGGCTGTAAGTCGGGAGGATATCCCGCATGATCTTGCGGCCTGGTCGTTCGAGTTGGCCGAGCCTTACCAAATCACTCTAGTCGGTTCAACCTATTTCGACGAGAACGATAATGATTGGGCATGTCCGGATGACGATAATTTTCATCCTATGGCTGCTGCGCCCGACTTATCTGTGTTGTATGGTCAAAACTGGGAAATTGTATTGGAAACAGTCATTAAAATCGTGCGGAAACTGACAGTTGAATTGCCAGACCTCGCCGTTTTTCGAGTACCTCACATCGCAGCAGGATTTGTTGATGGTGATTTAGTGTTGATTCGTTGATTTCAGACGACCTTCCTTTCTTTTCAGGTCGTCTGAAAAATGAACTGTAGCCATATAAGCCGCACGAAATAAGCCGATATGTCCGAGAAACAGGCGCGATTTTGGGTCGGCGGGTTTGACGATGAAAAAGAATGTACCACCGGCAATGAATTTTCTGCGATCGTATTATGAGGAAGGCGTCCTATGATTACTAAGTTACTTTATTATTAAGCTGTGTTTTAATGAAATCAAAAATTTTCCTGTCAGCAACATGATTCAAATCTAAGAATGATAAATATTGGCAGTTGCCATTCGGACAGGGCAAAAATAAAAATTCATAAGCAATATCTTCTATATCTGTTATTGTTAAATCACTAAATTGAAAATTAGTTGTTACCACATTTAACATATTGTTATTTTTGATTGATTCCAGTTCCAAAAGATTATCAAATTCATCTTCTAAAAGACTAGAATTCTCTCCGATAAGAATTATCCAAAATAAAGGATATTGTTTAATCGATTCAAATAAATTATTGCAATTTATTGTTTTTAGGAAGTTTTGACTGATTAAAGCCACGATAGGCTTATCTTTTTTTATTTTAATCTTTCTGAAATTCGAATCTAGATTTATATTCAGATAATCAATCATTATAGTTACTCCTTTGGAACACCGGAAATAATCCGCATCATCAGGCAGCAGCGTTCAAACGGCATGGATATTGTTTTCACACATCCATATAGGCTGCACTCAATAAGCTTGGTGTAGCAACTGTATTTTTCACCCCGTCGGGCAAAAATACCAAAACTCAAATCAAGCCGTTTGGATACCATTTTCGGCAAAATAATCACGCATCCGGGCATTCAATATCGTCAGCAGTTTGCGCATACA
>NZ_CALNWV010000042.1:0-21104 GCF_940793045.1 Neisseria sp. Marseille-Q2251 | reverse complement strand
GCAGTTTGAAATTGAAAAAGCTGAGTCCTGTCGCATACAGAACCCAGCTTACACAGAGCGCCTGAATAATAGGCTTTTATGAGTGTCCAAGATTTGGGGGCCAGTTCAGTTTTCAGACGACCTTTTTTATTGGTATTTCAAATGAACGGAGGATAAAGGTAGACCGCGCTTTACGACCATCATTTCTGACTTGGCGCGTGTTCGCATGGGGTTTTGTTTTTTCGTTTTTATCGTGGATTGCAAGGTTTTCAGAGATGGGTTTTCGTATGCGAGAGAATGGAAGAAGAGGGGGAAATATATTGTTTTATTTGAGCTTATTGGATGACTTAGAAAATCAAGACAAAAAAATGCGCATATCGTTTGGGATATGCGCCAAGTCTACAAAGGAGAAATAGAGGAGAAAAATCAAGCTGCATCAAGCAACTCAACGGGCGTCATTATGTATGAAAGGCATCGGTTTGTCAATTTTTTATATGCAAAAATTTTATATTTTTTGAGGAAACGGCAGATTGCTGCCCAATTGGTGCTGTGTAATACGCTCGTTTTTCTGAAAATATCATATAAATCAATGAGTAAGTTGTGTGTTGTATAAGGTACAGGATGCTTGTTTCCGTATAAGGTGCATAAAATGCGTCAGCGGTTTTCGTTGTCAAAAGAACGGTTTACCGAATAGCGCGGACGGCTTGGATGAAGGCGGCCATTTTGGCTTCGTCTTTAATGCCGCCGGCGCTTTCCACGCCGCCTGAAACATCGACTGCCGCCGCATTGCTGGTTTGGATGGCTTCTGCAATGTTTTGCGGGGTCAAGCCGCCTGCCAGAATCCAAGGTTTGGTCAGATTGTCCGGCAACAGCGCCCAATCGAAGCTCAGTCCTGTGCCGCCGTATTCGTTGGGATGGTAGGCATCAAACAACAGGGTGCGGGCGTTGGGGAATCGGGTTTGTGCGGCTTCGATGTCTGAAGCGGATTGGACGCGTATGGCTTTGAGATAGGGGTGGTCAAACTGACGGCAAAATTCATCGTCTTCGTCGCCGTGAAATTGGATGATGTCGATGGGTACTTGCCGTAGGGTTTCGCGTATGGTTTCCGCTGTTTCATTGACGAATAAGGCAACGACGGAGACGAAAGGGGGAAGGGCTGCCACGATTTTTTTTGCCTGTTCGGGCGTGACGGCACGTTTGCTGGCTGCGTAAAAAACCAAGCCGATGGCATCGACGCCCAGTTCGGCGGCTTTTCGGGCGTCTTCGGCGCGGGTGATGCCGCAGATTTTGATGCGGATGGTTTTCATCTGTTTTCCTTTTTGATCAGTCTGTTCGGTTGCAAAAGATGTGCCACCGTTTAAATAGGGTATGGGTGTATTTTTGTTGATATCGTTCTTTACGGTCAAGGTCGTCTGAAAATTTTCAGACGACCTTTTTGTCTGTTTCCAACTTGTCTGTTTTCAACGTTTAACTTGAACAACTGACGCAAACCGGAATGCTGCCTTCGGGCGGCGGTTCGGCAAGGTCGGCGAACTCTGCCTGTTCGTCAAAGGGACGGGCGAGGCAGCGACGCAGGCGTTCGATTTCGCGGTAGTCGCCGTTTCGGGCTTGGGCGATGGCTTGTTCGGCAAGGTAGTTGCGCAGGATGTAGAGCGGATTGGTTCGGCTCATGCGTGTTGCGCGTTCGGCGGGATCGTTGTTTTCGGCGCGCAGGCGTTGGCGGTAGCGACCGAGCCAGCGGGTGAAGGCGGGTGGAACGCCGTTTTTGAAGGTTTGTTCGAGTTTGGGCGGGAGGGGTTCGCCGTGCATATTGCTGACTTCGGATAGGTTTCTGAAAAACAGGGTGAAGTCGGTTTTTTGATCTTGCAGGGCGGCGAAGAGGTCGACGATAAGGCTTTCGTCGTCTCTTTGGTCTGCTTGCTGCAAACCGAGTTTGCAGCGCATTTTTTCTAAATAGGTCGTCTGAAAAACTTCTGTCCAGCCGTCGATGAGCTGTTCGAGGGTGTCGTGTGGGACGAGGGCGTCGAAGCAGGAGGCGAGGGCGGCGAAATTCCAATGGGCGACGAAGGGCTGGGCATTGTAGGCGTAGCGGCCTTGGGTGTCGGAATGGTTGCAGACGTGGCGGCGGTCGTAGTCGTCGAGGAAGCCGAAAGGGCCGTAGTCTATGGTCAGCCCCAATGCAGACATGTTGTCGGTATTCATCACGCCGTGGCAGAAGCCGACGCTTTGCCATGCGGCGACGGTATCGGCGGTGCGGTTGCGGATTTGTTTTAACAGGGCGGCGTAGGGGTTGTCGGCATCTTGGCAGTCGGGGTAGTAATGCCGGATGAGGTAGTCGGCAAGTTGTTGGATTTCGGCTTCGCGGCCGGTGTAGTAGAAGTATTCGAAATGGCCGAAACGCAGAAAGCTCGGGGCGATGCGGGTGAGGACGGCGGCGGTTTCGACGGTTTCCCGATAAACGGGGTCGTCGCTGCCGCACAGGGCGAGGGCGCGGGTCGTGGGGATGCCGAGACCGTGCATGGCTTCGGAACAGAGGTATTCGCGGATGGAGGAGCGCAAGACGGCGCGTCCGTCGGCAAAGCGGGAGTAGGGCGTTTTGCCTGCGCCTTTAAGCTGCCACTCTTGGCGTTGTCTCGCGGCATCGACGGAATCGCCAATCAGAATGGCGCGTCCGTCGCCGAGGCGCGGAGTATAGACGCCGAACTGATGGCCGCTGTAAACGCCGGCAATGGGCGCGGGTGCGTATTGCGGCGCGTTGCCGCTGAGGTAGGCAAGGTTGGCGGTCGTCTGAAAATCTGTATCGAGATTCAACTCTGCCGCCAAATCGGTGTTGAAGGCGACCCAGTAGGGCGCGGTCAGCGGTTCGGGAGAAACGCGGGAATAGAAAAACGGCGAGAGTTCGGCGAATTGTTGAGTAAGCAGGGGAAGGGTGTGCATGGGATTCCTGACGGGTGCGTGCGGATATGTTTATTATGTTTTAGAGTTGGATGCTGTGAGTTTGATTTTCAAGCATTTTCAAAACAATGCTTGCTGTCGTTGTTTCAAATAATCCGCCAGCGGTTTGGGCAAGCCGTAATCCGCCAGATTTTCGGGTTTAACCCAGAGGCAGTTTGGCAGCAAGGCTGTATTTTCAGACGAGCTGGTTTGCGCTTCCAACGGCGTAATCATCAATAAACGGTGCGTCAGGCGGTGGGTGAGGGCGGGTTGTTCTTCGAGGTCGCCTGAAACGATGCCGAGCTTTTCGGCGCAAGCGTATGCTTCGTCCAATTTTTCAAAACATGGCACGCAATACAACCCGCCCCAAATGCCTTTAGCGGGGCGTTTTTCCAGCAAGATTGCGCCGTCTGGGTTGCGGACAATCAGCCAGTAAAGCGGCAGGGATTGCACTTCGGGGGCGGTTTTTTTGCGCGGTAACTCGGCGATGCGGTTTTGCTTTTTCGCTTCGCAGATGTTCGCCATCGGGCATTGATGGCACAAGGGCTTTGTCCGTTTGCACACGGTTGCGCCCAAGTCCATCAAGCCTTGCGTGTAGGCGGGCATATCGGCGTTTTCAGACGGCAGCAGGCTTTCGGCAAGCGTCCAGAGTGAGTTTTCAAATTTTTTGTCCTGCGGATTGCCGTCGCGGGCGAACACGCGGCAGAGCACGCGTTTGACGTTGCCGTCCAAAATGGTTTCGCGGCGGTTGAAGGCGAAGGCGCAAATGGCGGCGGCGGTGCTTCTGCCTACGCCGCAGAGGGTTTCCAAGTCTTTACGCTCCGACGGAAACGTGCCGTTGAATTGTTCGACGACTTGTTGCGCGGCTTTGTGCAGATTGCGCGCGCGGCTGTAATAACCCAAGCCCGCCCACAGCGACAACACTTCGTCTTGCGGCGCGGCGGCAAGCGTTTGTACGGTCGGGAATTTTTCCAAGAAACGCGGATAGTAGTCTAAAACGGTGGCGACCTGCGTCTGCTGGAGCATGATTTCGGAAAGCCAGACGCAATAAGGGTTTTGCACTTGCCAAGTCAGGTGGTGGCGACCGTGTTGTTTTTGCCAGCGGATGAGTCGTTCGTAGAAGGGGATGGGTGTGTTCATTAATATCAATCGGGGGTTTTATTTATATTTAAAACAGCATGTTATGGTATAACATCGTGAAAATAATTCTTATTGACTTATTTTTTGTAGGGGTATATAACTCATATAAAGAGACTTTATTGCGGTATTGAAATTATTTATCAACAAGCAAGGAGTATCAGCATGAAAGCAATGGTTTATCACGGCGCAAACGACATCCGTTTTGAAGAAAAACCCCGTCCGCAGATTATCGACCCGACCGACGCAGTGGTGAAAATCGTCAAAACCACGATTTGCGGTACCGACTTGGGTATTTGGAAAGGCAAAAACCCCGAAGTCGCCGACGGCCGTATTCTCGGCCATGAAGGCATCGGTATTGTAGAAGAAGTCGGCGAGGCTGTAAAAAACATCAAAGTCGGCGATAAAGTCATTATTTCATGCGTCAGCAAATGCTGTACTTGCGACAACTGCAAAATCCAACTCTATTCACACTGCCGTAACGGCGGCTGGATTTTGGGCTACATGATTGACGGCACGCAAGCTGAATACGTCCGCACGCCTTATGCCGACAACAGCCTCGTTCCGCTGCCCGACAACGTTAACGAAGAAGTCGCCCTGCTGTTGAGCGACGCCTTGCCGACCGCCCACGAAATCGGCGTGCAATACGGCGATGTCAAACCCGGCGACACCGTATTCATCGCAGGCGCAGGCCCTGTCGGTATGTCCGCCCTGTTGACCGCCCAACTGTACAGCCCCGCCGCCATTATCGTTTGCGATATGGACGAAAACCGTTTGAAACTGGCGAAAGAATTGGGCACGACCCATACAATCAGCCCCGCTTCAGGCGACGTCTCCAAACAAGTCTTTGCCATCGTCGGCGAAGACGGCGTGGACTGCGCCATTGAAGCCGTCGGTATCCCCGCCACATGGAATATGTGCCAAGACATCGTCAAACCGGGCGGTCATATCGCCGTCGTCGGCGTGCATGGTCAATCCGTTGATTTCAAACTGGAAAAACTCTGGATTAAAAACCTCGCCATCACAACCGGCTTGGTAAACGCCAATACCACTGAAATGCTGATGAAGGCAATTTCCAGCAGCTCCGTCGATTACACCAAAATGCTGACCCACCGCTTCAAATTCAGCGAATTGGAAAAAGCCTACGACGTGTTCAAACACGCCGCTGAAAACCAAGCCATGAAAGTGGTGTTGGAAGCGGATTGATTTGAAAAAGATTATTGAGTTTTAAAAAGATAGGGGTCGTCTGAAAACAGATTTTCAGACGACCTCTTTATTTATTGGGCTGATGTTTGGTTCAAATGGAGCGATTTTTATAGTGGATTAAAATAAAAATGAGACAAGGCGGCAACGCCCGCTGTGTACGGGTAGTACATAAGGGCGTTGGCAACGCCGTATCATTGCAATTTTAATCCACTATAAAGTCCATTCGTGATAAACCTTGCCGTACTCATTTTCAGACGACCTTTCGCCATCTATCCGTAAATTTTTTCCCTCACATCAACCAAAGCCGCCAAAGCCGAAGCGGCATTTACCGTTTCGGGCAGGTCGGCGGCCTCAAACGCTGTTTCCACTTCTGCCATCAGCCGTTCCGCTTTTCCCAGCAGGTCTTCGTAGGAAGATTCGCCGCGTTTGATGGCGAGCAGTTCGTCGCGGTTGGGGCGGCGCGGGCGGATTTCGCCGTGGCGGGCGATGTCGCGGGCGGTTTCGAGCAGGCGGAAGGTGTGCATCATGTTTTTGGCGTCGTAGCCCTGTCCGTGTGCCTGCGTGCCTTGGTAGCGCGTTTCGTTACGTTCCGCCAGCCATTGCTGATAGGAGGTGTATTCGCGGCAGTAGCTGCTGTATCCATCTTGGTTGAAGGAGAGGTAGGCAAGCGGGGTTTCGCCTTCGGGAACGGAGCTGAGGGAGAGGTTGGTGGCTTCGGGTTTGAGCGCGATGCCGTGGTAGCCGCGCATGCCGTCGGGGTCGTAAAACAGGGCGTAGAGTTCGCGGGCGTGGGCGATTTTGACCAAACCAACGCGCCGCTGCTCCATTCCGCGTTGCGAAAGCCAGTGCCGCAGCGGCACGGTTTGCGCGCCTTCTACGATGTGGCAGAAATCGAGCACGCTTTTCTTTTCAGACGACATCGGGTTGCTGATTTTCTTGTTCAGCCCGCGTGCTTTTTTGATTTGTCCGTAGGCGTATCCGGCGAAACTCTGACGGCAGGCTTTGGATACAAACCATTCGGTTTTGAACGCGTCCATCAGCGGCGAGCGGTAGTGCACGCAGTCGGGCGGCGAGGCGAGCAGTTCCAGCGTGTTCGGGTTGCTTTGCAGCAAAAGCTCGATAAACCGCCCCAGCTCGTAATAAACGATGTCGTTGGTTTCGTTGCTGATTTGCGGGATGTATTCCATGCCGTAAAACATGGATTTGGGCAGGTAAAACACGCCTTTGATGTCGGTATCGGATTCGGGCGTCGCCAAACCGTAGGCGCGGCTGCCGGAAACGGCTTCGAGCAGAAGCAGGTTTTGTGTGTGCAAATCTTCGATGGTGAGCATTTTCAGACGACCTTTTGTGAGGTGGTTGGGCATTGAAAAGCAGCCTGCACGTTCAGGCTGCCTTTGGTGTGTGTCGGATTTGGTAATCCGACTTGCGGTTTTTCAGACGGCCGGAAAAAGGGAAATGGCTGCCTGAAAACGTGCCGGCCATACCTGCCCGCTGCACCTGCCTAAATGGTTTCGGCAATTATTCAATAGGTATCGAGCAGTACGGGCATCAAGTCCAGCGCCATGCGCAAATTGACGAATGCGCCGCGTTCTTTGCAGGTCATGATGTGTTTTGTGTCTGCATTTTCGGCGGACAAGGTGTATTCGGGTTTGCCGATGGTGCTGGTTACGGTAGCTACGTAGGATGCGCTGCCGTTACGTAGATAGATTTCGATAATTTCTCTGCGTTGGTTGTCGTCCAAAAGCGGTGTCAAATAGTTTCGGAAAACTTGGTTTGCAGGCTGCTCGAACGCCAATTCGGGGCGTGCAAGATTTTTGCCGAAGCGGTAGCGGATTTTGTCGCCATGCTGCTCAATGCGGACTTGTTTGCCGTTGTTGAATTGGCAATAAAACAAGGTGTCTTTGTCGATGGGTGCGGAAAAGGCAGTACCGGACAGGAATAATGCAGAAATTAGTAATATTTTGATATTCATGGTGTTTTCTCTAAAACAAAAAAGAGGGGGAGGTTGCAGACTGCTTTTGGTTTTACGGATAAACCGCCGCCAAAGTTTCGCGGAACAATTCATTCAGCGGCGCGCTGTCGGCGGCTTGGGTGGCAGGGGCGGATAATTCGGAAACTTCGTTATATAAATCAACGGTCAATCGTTGCAATTCGGGCGACAGCGTATGCAGGTAACTTTCGTCCTGTTCCGCCTTGATGGCCACCAAATCGGCGATTTGGGCGGCGCAGTCCGTTTGCCATTCGCTCATCAGTTCCGCCAGCGTCATCGGCGGGATGCCGCCTTGTTTGACTGCCCACCGTGCCGCGAGCAGCGGACGCAAGACGTAAAACCATTTTTTCAGTTTGACGGGTTGTGCCAAATCCATGTTTCTCAAAGCGTTGCCCGCGATGCCGCGATAATGGTGCAGCAGCGCGGCGGCTTGGGCGTATTGCGGCGCAAGCGCGTTCAGACGGCTTGTGAAATCATCGTCCTGCGTATAAACCATCGGCGAACGCAGCCATTCGAGCAGCGTGGCATTGCTTTTCCGCAGCAGGCGCAACGCTTTGCGGATGTCCCAGCCGCCAACGTCAAACCATTGGTTTTCGATAAATTCAAACGTGTCTTTTGCTTCGTCGATTTGCAGATAATATGGCTGCGGACGGATATAAATGGCGCGCACGTCGTAATCGCTGTCGGGCGAGGCAAAGCCCCATGCGCGGCTGCCGCTCTCTACCGCCAGCAGGAAATGCAGCGGCTCGGTATGGGCGATGTGGGTGAGTTTTTCTTGAATGGCTTGTTTCATGATGTTTCTTTTAATAGAGGTCGTCTGAATACCCTAAAAACAGGTTTTCAGACGACCTTTGCTTTTTGATGGATGGCGGGTTCGCCCGAATCAGTCTTTCAACCTGAATTCCGCTGAGCGCGCGTGGGCGGTCAGGCTTTCGCCGTGTGCCAACACGCTGGCGGTTTTGCCCAGTTTCTGCGCGCCTTGTTCAGAGACTTGGATCAGGCTGGAGCGTTTTTGGAAGTCGTAAGTGCCCAGCGGCGAGGAGAAGCGGGCGGTACGGCTGGTGGGCAGGACGTGGTTGGGGCCGGCGCAGTAGTCGCCGAGGCTTTCGCTGGTGTAGCGTCCCATGAAAATCGCGCCGGCGTGGCGGATTTTTTTCGCCCATTGCTGCGGGTTTTCTACCGACAATTCCAAGTGTTCGGGGGAAATGTAGTTGGCGATTTCGCAGGCTTCGTCCAAGTCTTTGGCGAGTATCATCGCGCCCCTGTTGCCGAGCGAGGCTTCGATAATGTCGCGGCGGGGCATGGTTTCGATGAGGCGGTTCATGGCGGCTTGGACTTCGTCGAGATAGGGCTGCGACGTGCCGATGAGGATGGCTTGGGCGATTTCGTCGTGTTCGGCTTGGCTGAACAAATCCATCGCCACCCAGTCGGCGGGCGTGGTGCCGTCGGCGATAACGAGGATTTCAGACGGCCCCGCCACCATGTCGATACCGACCACGCCGAACACGCGGCGTTTGGCGGCGGCGACGAAGGCGTTGCCCGGGCCGGTGATTTTATCGACCTGCGGTACGGACTCGGTGCCGTAGGCGAGGGCGGCAACCGCCTGCGCGCCGCCGACGGTGAAGACTTTAGTAACGCCCGCGACGAAGGCGGCGGCAAGTACAATGTCGTTGCGTTCGCCTTTGGGCGTGGGGACGACCATGATGATTTCTTTCACGCCTGCGACATGGGCGGGCATGGCGTTCATGATGACGGAACTCGGATACGCCGCTTTGCCGCCGGGAACGTAAATGCCGACGCGGTCGAGCGGTGTAATCTGTTGTCCCAACCGCGTGCCGTCTTCGTCTTCGTACGTCCACGATTCCATTTTTTGGCGTTGGTGGTAGCTTTCGACCCGTGCGGCGGCGATTTTCAAGGCGGTTTGAATTTCTGGCTGCAAACGCTCAAACGCTGCCTGCAAATCATTTTGCGTCAGGATGAGGTCGGCTATGGTTTGGGCGGATGTGCCGTCGAAGCGGTTGGTGTATTCGATGAGTGCCACATCGCCGCGCTTCTGCACGTCGGCGCAGATGTCGGCGACAATGCGGTCGATTTCCGGATTTTGCGCGGTCTCAAAGGCCAGCAGGGCTTTGAGTTCGGCTTGGAAATCGGGCGATTGGGTGTTGAGTTTTTTCATGATTTGGTTTTCTCCTTTTTTATTTTTGGACTGAGGGTTGTCTGAATATTGTCTTGTTCAGTTTCTGTCTCTGTTTTAGGTCTGATATACGCCTTTTCGCCTGCTCCGCCGAACTTCAATTCGGGCAGGCATTTTTGGTGCAGACCGAGCTTGGACAGCACTTTTTTGCTGGACGAGGCGGTATGGAAACGGTAACGGGTTTGTGTCCTGCCGTTTTTGGTTTCTTCAGCCATTGTTTCAAAAACGTCCACTTCATACGCGCTGACGACGGCGTTTTGCAGTCCGGTGTGAACGCCGATAACGTATTTCACTTTTGAAGCGACATCTTTACCGATAACCCAGTTGCCCAACGTACGCGATTTGAGATTTGCATCGTCTTGGTTGTCGAAGCTGTATTCGGCTTCTTCGTCGGTATCCAAGTCCAAAGCGTCTTGGATTTTGACGGCGAGAACGAGTCCGTCGGGGTTGAATTCGTCGAGCGGGCAGGGCGTGAATTTGAAGCGTTCGTCGAGTTCTTCCGCGCTGATGCCGCCTGCGCCGCATCCGGCAGATTTGTTTTTGAACTTTTTATCGACAACGGATTTGACGAAATGAATCAGGGCAGTTTCGGCGGCTTGCGCTTCGGCTTCGGTCAAATGGTAGCTGATAATATGGCGGCCGAGTTTTTTGCATTTGGCGATGGCTTTGCGTTCCGGTACGTCAATATCGCCGAATTCGCCGTCTTGCGAACGGGCGGCTTGTTCATGCTCAAAGATGCGGTTGTCGCAGCCTTTGCCGATGTAGAGGATTTTGTCTTTTTTCAGGTCGGTCAGACAATAGACGTAAAACCGACGCTCGCCGTTATTCAAAACGGAAAGGGTTGAATCTGAAAATTTTTTTATTTTTGCAACCATTTTAACTTCTCCTATACAGTTTACTGCCGGTGATATTTTCAGACGACCTGTCGGCGGGAACGGATAGGGTCGTCTGAAAACGCATCTTCATTCAAGTGAACACTCACCCCGCCTTCGCTGCGCTGCCGAATGCCTGAATAATCGGCTCCAGTAGTGCGTGTTTGGTTTTCAATGCGGCTTTGTTGACCACCAGACGGCTGGAAATATCGACAACGTGTTCGACCGCTTCCAAGCCGTTTGCCTTAAGCGTGTTACCGGTGGAGACCAAATCGACGATGGCGTCGCTCAGACCGACCAGTGGCGCAAGCTCCATCGAGCCGTAGAGTTTGATGATGTCGACGTGTACGCCTTTGCCGGCGAAATGTTCGGCGGCGATGTTGGGATATTTCGTCGCGATGCGCAGGCGGCTGCCGGGCTGCGAGGCGGCGGCGTAGTCGAAACCTTTTTGGACGGCGACCATCATGCGGCATTCGGCGATGTGCAAATCCAGCGGCTGATAAAGCCCGCTGCCGCCGTGTTCGATTAAAACGTCTTTGCCTGCGATGCCGAAGTCTGCCGCGCCGTATTGGACGTAAGTCGGCACGTCGGTGGCGCGGACGATGACGAGGCGGATGTTTTCATGGTTGGTGCCGATAATCAGCTTGCGCGATTTCTCAGGCGCTTCGGCGGGAACAATGCCCGCCGCTGCCAAAAGCGGCAACGTTTCTTCAAAGATGCGTCCTTTGGACAGGGCGATGGTCAGTGTGTTTTCAGTCATTGTTGTTGTGTGCCGTCAGACTTTGAACCTGTATCAAGCAGGCGGTCTGACTTTCTCCATTGTATGTTTCAGATGGGAAAAAGGTCGTCTGAAAACCGCGACCGGCATTCAGACGACCCCATGTGGATCAAAGCAGTTTTTTGATGTCGGCGGCAATAGTTGCCGGCTCGCTGCCGTAAGGTGAGAAAATCGCCACTTCGCCGTTTTTATCAATCAGATACGCGCCGGAAGAGTGGTCAACCAGATAGTTCTCGCTGTCTTCCTTCTGAACCACTTTGGAGGAAACCACGCGGTATTGCTGTTTGATGACCGGCAGGCTTTGGTCGCCTGTCGCAGTCAGACCGATAAATTCAGGATTGAACTGCTTGACGTATTTGCTGATGACTTCAGGCGTGTCGCGCTCGGGGTCGATGCTGACGAACACTACTTTCACATCTTTCGCCTGATCGCCCAGCTGTTTCAATGTGTCGCTGTAAGTCAACAATTCGGTCGGACAAACGTCGGGGCAGTGTGTATAGCCGAAGGACAGGATCACGACTTTGCCTTTCAGGTCGCTTAAGCTGAACGGCTTACCGTCGCCGTCGGTCAGCGTGAAATCGCCGCCGATGTCCTCTTTACGCATATCTGTTCCCGGACCTTGCGGTTTGGGAGCGGTAGCAGCATTAAGCGAGGTCGTCGTTTCAGGAGAAGAAGCAGGCGTTGCGGCTGGGGCGGACGCTGTTGAAGAAGCAGCTGAAGCAGGCGCAGGGTTTTGCTCCGGCGTTTTGGCTTCAGGTTTGCAGGCAGCAAGTGCGGTAAGGGCGAATGCGCCCAAAAGGGCGGTACGGATTGCAGTAGGCATCATAAAAATTCTCCAATGCGGGTATGGTGTGTGAACGTCGTCTGAAAATAAAAAATGAAACGAACGCCGCCATCTTAGCGCGTTTGCAACATTTAATATAGCGGTTTATGCCGTTTTTCGGCTGAAAATGAATGATGTTTGATATAAGTGGAAAGAGTAGGGCGCGTCGGGAACAAAATAAAATAAATTTAATGTTTTTAAAAATCAAAAATATAAGCAATATATCTGCAAACAAGGAAAGATTTTGCTTTACAAGCCCGAATACGTCGCTATAATAGCGACTTCTTCACCAGCCCAGGTGGCGAAATTGGTAGACGCAGGGGACTCAAAATCCCCCGCCGCAAGGTGTGTCGGTTCGAGTCCGACCCTGGGCACCACAAAAAAACCGCTTATTAGCGGTTATTTTTTTGCCTGTTAGAATTGAATGCGGTAAACCAATTAATTGATAAATCAGGATTTTTGTTGGGTTTTGCTATCCGTGTGTTATTTGCATCGGCTTGAGGTAGTTTGGCAAAAATCAGTTCAGTTTGTCCGCGTTTTCTTCCGCCTATGTTGAATAAATACCGCCAAGCCCGTTTTATGACAAAGGTCGTCTGAATCAAACTATACTTTCAGACGACCTCTATTCAATCACGGAGCTTATTTATGTCTATCCGTCTGACTACGCTGCCGCTTATTCTCGCAGCCACAGCCTGCACGCCTACTGTTTCCCCATCGGCAGAAACCTCGCCGACCGTCACCAAAACCGCCATCGATACTACCTATTGGACCGAACAGCCCTATTGCAGCGGCCGCTATCAATTACGCCTGCCGTCCAAACGCCGTCATGGGAGCACACACCTTGATTACAATGGCTGGAGTGTGATGGTCATGTTTAACGACTGGAATAGAAACGTTAGGAATATCAACGAGTTTAAAGAAAATGGTAGAGCAGGAACAAAAATTGTTGTTGATACTCGTACTCTGATTCCGGATCGGGCAATGATGCAGGTAACACGTAGGGATTTTGAATGGGAGCATATTATCAGGGATCGTGGTATGCCCTACGAAGCCGATTTATATTTCAAGCTGGATAATGATGACGCTTATATCGTACGCAGCTATTTCCGTATTCCTTCTGATCATGGCAAAGCCCCTGCCAACTGGAAAGCCCAAGAGAAAGAATTGATAAACGGCATGGAGAAAAAATTCCGTCAAGATTTCATCAACGGTTTGAAGACAAGACAGGAGTTTGAAGTACCGAACCGACACGGCATCTGCCTGATAGGCGGTTTTATCGCCGATGACGGCAAAAAACCGTTTGAAGTCAATAGCACCGTCGAATTTGCCAAGCAACGCGATATGAGTCTGGAAATCATGCACGGCGACGTACTGGAGGCAGGCGAGCCGACGCTGCTGCAACGTAAGGTAAATCTGGGGAAAGGCGCAATGGTTAAAGCCCTAACCCGCACCATCCGCCAAGGCAAACGCACCATCAACGGTATGTCGGGCGAGGAAAAATTGGTGAAATGGGGCGGCAACAAATATATGTTCTTTTGGGAGCGCGACGGCGGCGACCCGCGCATCATGATGCAGTTCGGCACGGAGAAGAAAGACGGGACGAAGCGCAGCGAAGCCGAAGTGCTGGCGATTTGGGATACGGTTTTGCCGACTTTGAAACCGGTGAAGCAATAGCGATGAAAAAGGTCATCTGAAAATTTTCAGACGACCTTTGTTTTGGGAAAAACGGCTCAACGGGTTACGTTGTGCCAGTCGCTTTCGAAATAGCTGACGAGGATTTGGTTGTTCAGATAGTTCGGCTCGACCTTGCGCCTTGCCATGTCTGGCGGGAAGCGGAACATTTCGGCGGCGGTTTGGGCGTTTAGATAACGCGTAGGGACGTCGAATTTCTGCGGGACGGGGAATTGCTTATCGAAGCCTGCCAATACAAATCCCCATTCGCCGAAGGATGGGACGTAAACGTGATAAGGCGCGGTGGAAAGGCCGGCGGCTTCGAGGGTGGCGACGACCGACCAGTAGGCGTTGGGGGCGAAGTAGGGCGAGGTGGATTGGACGACGATTTTGCCCTGCGGCTGAAGATGGCGGGCGACGAGGCGGTACATGGGGACGGAGTAGAGTTTGCCCAGTGAGAAGTTGGACGGGTCGGGCAGGTCGATGATGATGACGTCGAATTTTTCAGACGACCCCTCCAGCCATTTGGCGGCATCGTCGTTGACGATGTGCATTTTGGGATGGGACAGCGAGCCTTGGTTGAGCGCGCTTAAGGCGACGGAGGTTTTAAAGGTAGCGGTCATGTCGGGGTCTAAATCGACCAAGGTAACGTGTTTGACCTGCGGGTATTTCAAGACTTCGCGCGCTGCCAGCCCGTCACCGCCGCCGAGGATGAGGACGCGGGAGGCGTCGGAAACCATCTGCATGGCGGGCAGGACGAGGGCTTCGTGGTAACGGGCTTCGTCGCGCGAGGAGAATTGCAGGTTGCCGTTGATGTAGAGGCGGGTGTCGTCTTTCCAGCGGGTAACGACGAGCCGCTGGTAGGGCGAGTGGCTTTGATAGACGACGGGGTCGCCGAAATAGCTTTGTTCGGCTTTGAAGGAGATGCGGTCGGCGTAGGCGAAGGTGACGGCGAGGACGGACAAGACAATCAGCGCGCGCAGGCGGATGGCGCGGTAGCGGGGCAGTTCGGCTTTGAAGACGCGTGCGGTCAGGTAGGCGACGGCAGCGTTGAGGATGCCGAACAAGAGGGCGGAACGCGCCATGCCGAGTTTGGGGGCGAGGAGAAGCGGGAAGAGCAAGGAAACGGCGAGTGCGCCCAAATAGTCGAAGGTCAGGACTTTGGCAACGAGTTCTTTAAACTCCGCGCCTTTGCGGTTTAACACACGCATGACCAACGGGATTTCCATGCCGACGACCGCGCCGACAATCAGCACGAAGGCGTAGAGCAGGGTGCGGAACGGGGCGGCGGAAAGCCCGAAAGCGACGAACAATGCCAGCGCGGAAATGCCGCCAATGATGCCGACCAGAAGTTCGATTTCGATGAAGCGGTGCAACACGTCTTCGTCTTTGATGTAGCGGGTCAGGTGCGCGCCGATGCCCATCGAGAAAAGATAAAGTCCGATGACGGAGGAAAACTGCAAAATGCTGTCGCCCAAAAGATAGCTCGCCAGCGCGGCGATGATGAGTTCGTAGGCGAGGCCGCAACTGGCGACGATGAAGACGGAGATGATGAGGGTGCGGTTGGCGGTCATGGTGTGGCGTTGTATAGGGGTCGTCTGAAATCTGAAAAATGGATGATTCGACAATGGAGAGGCTTGATGTGTAAAACGGTATATTGGGAATCGGAAATGCTGATTTGGAACTTGAGTACATGGTTTTTCGAGTCCAAAACCGTTTTGTAGGGAAGGGTTGGTTTGTGGTGCGCCCCTTTAATTTCAGATGGCTTAGAGTTGTGGCATAATCCATTATATCAAAATACCGAGGAATCCCTATCGTGAGTATTTCCCTGCCCCAATACCTGCTTTACCTGCAATATATGCTTGCGGGTGTAGCGATGACTGTCGTTTTCGGCGCGGTGTATCTGCGTATTACGCCTGCCGAAGAGTTGCGGCTGATTAAAAACGGCAACCTTGCCTGTGCCTTGTCATTCGGCGGCGCGCTGGTCGGATTTTGTCTGACACTCGCGTCCAGCATTGCCCACAGCGTCAGTTTCGTTGATTTTATTCTGTGGGGTCTCGCGGCGGCGGTGATTCAGATTTTGGTGTATTTTGTCGCCACGATGATGATTAAAGGCGCAACGGAGGAACTTATCGGCAACAACGTCGCCGTCGGCGCGCTGTTTGGTGCGGTGTCCGTGTCCATCGGTATTTTGAATGCTGCTTGTCTGACCTGATGTTTCTGTTTTCTTGGTTTCAGAAAGTTGTGTGTTTCCATAAATATAGTGGATTAACTTTAAATCAGGACAAGGCGACGAAGCCGCAGACAGTACAGATAGTACGGAACCGATTCACTTGGTGCTTCAGCACCTTAGAGAATCGTTCTCTTTGAGCTAAGGCGAGGCAACGCCGTACTGGTTTAAAGTTAATCCACTATACTAAAAATTTCAGACGACCTGCCTGTCTGCAAGGTCGTCTGAAAAGGTAAACGCACCGTCAGTGCGTCAGAACGTATATCGTACTTTTACACCAGCTTCATGGGTGTAGTTTTTAGGTTCGGTTGAGCCATATATACCGTCTGGCAGATAAACGAGGGCCGTATCCGATTTCTTAACTTTCCAGCCGCGATAAAACGGAACGACGCTTATTTTAGATTCGTTGGCGAATTTTTTAGATACAGGTACTTCGACTTCGATGCCGTGCCCGCTCGACTGTTTCATTTCAATGTCCTGATGGACATGATAAGAATGCTGACGGCCTCTCAGGGAATGGTTGTAGGCGATATTGGGTGAAACTTCGAAACCGGCAGGAAGCGCAATGTTTACACCGGCATTGATTTGCGCATAAGTGGTCCGGTTTTTGCGGTCGTAATTGTTTGCTACGACGCGGGAACCCAAATCTTTCAAAACGCGATGCCCTATGCCGGCTCCGGCGGTCAGGCTGACACGGTCGTTAATCGGGTGCGTATATTCATATAAGGCGCGGACATCATAGACGCGGCGCGGAGAGCCGTTGAACGTAGCAGTGCCGTATTCCGTTACATTGCCCCTTCCGTCCTGATACCTTCCTGTGTAATCCGACTTGCCTCGGGAGTATCGTCCTTCTAATTTTGCCGCATGGTGGTCGTTAAAGCGATATTTGACGCCGCCTGTCAGAGACCACAGGTTTCCCTTTTGACGCATAAGGCGCTCGCCGTCTTTATATTCCCGATAATTCTCTTTGTAATATTCCGTACCCACGGTAAACTCGACAGGACGGGCAGCCTGTGTGCCGACGGCGGCAGACAATGCCAAAACGGCGAAGCAGAAATGGGTGGTTTTTTGCATGTATATTCCTTTTCTTTGTTAGAATCAATATGATAAGTTAGAAAAATTGCACTAACCATTCTATAATGACCCAACAAAACCCAACAATTACCGCTTGGCGGATATATCAACCGCTCAGATTTTTCATCCGACGATTTTCCCGATGGGCATTTTCCGATTAGCGGCGAAAATCCCCGAAATAGCGTAAAACTGACCGGGTACATAAAGTACAGGCGGCAAGCAGTCCGACGCTATGCCGATATTCTTAGGAATGCCGGTGTTTAACCTGATTTTATAATCGGTTGAAGAAAACATACGTTTTCTGCCCTTATGTCATGTCTACAACCGACAAGTTACCCATTCTTCAAAATAAGGAACCGCAATGTTCAACTTTATCAAGAAACAGTTTATCGACGTCATCCAATGGCCGAATCCCGACGACAGCCTGCTGATGTGGCGTTTCCCGATTGCCGACGAGGAAATCCAAAACGGCGCGAGCCTGACCGTGCGTGAGGCGCAGATGGCGATGTTTGTTGACGAGGGCGTAACCGCCGACGTGTTCGGACCGGGGCGTTACACGCTCAACACACAAACGCTGCCGCTGCTGACCAACCTGAAAAACTGGGACAAACTCTTTGAATCCCCGTTTAAATCCGACGTTTACTTTTTCAATACCAAACAACAGCTTGCTCGGAAATGGGGGACGTCGCAACCCGTTACCGTGCGCGATGCCGAGTTCGGCGCGGTGCAGTTGCGCTCGTTCGGCATGTACGCCTACCGCATCAGCGATCCGGCAAAATTCTTCAAAGAAGTCAGCGGCGTAGCGGCGGAATACAGCGGCGTCGAGTTGGAAACCCAGTTGCGCAATATCGCCGTTACCCAACTTGCGGCGGCGTTCGGTAGCTCAGGCATTCCGTTTCTAGATATGGCGGCAAACCAAGTTTTGCTGTCGCAAAAAATCGGCGAATTGCTCGGCGCGGAATTTGCCAAACTCGGCTTGACGCTGGAAAACTTCACCGTTGAAAGCATCACTCTGCCTGCCGCCATCCAAGAAGCCTTGGATAAGAAAATTTCCATGGGCGTCATCGGCGACTTGGGACGCTACACCCAATACCAAACCGCCGAATCCATCCCGCTCGCCGCGCAAAACGAAGGCGGACTTGCCGGAATCGGCGCAGGCTTGGGCGTGGGCGCAGGCGTCGGTCAGGCAATGGCAGGCGCGATGGCGGGCATGATGCAGCCGGCGGCACAACCAGCGCAAAACGTTCAGACGACCTCTGAAGACCCGCAGGCAAAATTGGTGAAACTCAAATCCTTGTTGGATGGCGGGTTGATTTCTCAAGAGGATTACGATAAAGCCAAAGCGGAAGTGTTGAAACAGTTGATCGGCTGAGGAAAGAGGTCGTCTGAAAACACTGGGCTCCAAAATATTGGATAATCATAAAAGCCTGCTTTGGTGGATTAAATAAAAAGCTGGGTTCTGTATGTGACAGGACTCAGCTTTTTTAATTGCTGTATGCACCGATGTGCTTTCAGACGACCCTTTAACTAAGTTCGATAGATTTAGTTAAAGTGCGTGTATATCAAATTTTTTCAAAACGTTTTCTCAAAATCTATAAATACGCGATTTTTAGTATAACTATGAAGTTCGTTAATATTGCTGTTATTGTTTGTATATCGCCAATTTAATCTCGGCGTAATTCCTAGAAAACTAAGTTTATTGTGCCAGAGGCTTAAATTGGTAACCACGACATTATCTGTACGATGACGGTCGGTAAAGACGTAATGTTTTCCATCAAAGCGTTCATTGTAGTAATTAATGATAAGGCGACTATTGAAATTTTCATCCCAAATTTGCCCCCAACCTAAGTAACCTCCTATCCGTTTGGAGCTGCTGCCTGCGAAATTTTCAACTTTGTCACGCGCATAATTCAAACCTCCTAAGAAATAAGTTTTATCATTCATCAGGTAGGTCGCCCCAAATCCAATCTGATAATCTTTCCCTTGTCGTTTGGTATAGGCATAATCTTTTTGTGCAAAGGTTCCGTTGGCAGATAGGCGTAAATTTGGTTTTATCCAACGTGAAATACCTAAATCTACACCTGTACGCGTGTAATAAGGATGATTTCCGTAGCGACGCTTTTCTAAAAATGGCATAACAAAACTATCTGTTTTAAAACTTTTATTTTTATAACCAAGACTGACCTTTGCCGCTTGATCATCATAATCATGATTATCCCAATAGCTGACACCGTCGACATCGCCTGAAAGAGCGAAATAATGGTTGTCTTTGAGATTGATATCGCGATCAACGGATAGGGCGTAGGTAAAACCATGCCCTTTTTGTGGCAGATAGTCAGAATTTTTTTCAAAAGCCAAGTTATCAAACTGAGGAAGATGGATTTCACGCTCAGCTGAAACGTTGTTGATATTGTTGTCTTGGGTGTAACTCAGACTGCCTGAAAATTGCCATTTATTTTGCCCCATAGCGTTTTCATAAAGGGCAATAGTAGGAAGGACATCTTCTGGTAAACCTTGCTTTTTGGCAGTATTAAATTCATGTTGTGAATTACGGGTTTGCTTATCCTCATAAAGCATAGCAGCCAAGTCTAGACGGACGGCAACAAGATTAGGATGTCGAACAAGAATATTACGGTAAAGTGTAATGGCTTTTTTATGCTTTCCTTGCGAACGCCAAATTGCGCCTTGCGCATAATCCAATAAAATAGGATCATGCCTATCCCATTTACGATATATAGGCAAGAGCTGCTCTGCAGCAATATAGTTTCGCGCTTGCAATGCTTGATTTAACAAAGGTTCGGCCAGCTCTGGTTGTTTGGCTAGATCATCTAATGTCAATGTCTGAGTATGCTCATTCAAAGAAGCCTTGACACCATTCAAAAGGGAGGTGCCTATCTCCGGTGGTTTAGGAATGGCCATTTCTTGGATTCTTTCCATTTGGCGATCGGCTTCAGTTTCAGGGTTGGTAATGGTTTCGGCAGTAACCATTATGGGAAATAATATGCCCGCAATAAAAATGAATTGATTAGATTTCATGAGTATATTTTTCAGATAATTCAGGATATTTTAAGTTGCCCCTCCAATTGCGCTTTTGTTTATTTGCAGAGGGGTTTGCTTGGAAAATAATAAGCAGCAGATGCAAAGCTTCTGCTGCTTATTTCTTTGGGTAAGCGTCTTAGCGTTTGCCAATGAAACCGATATTGTTTTCGCCATGGCTGGTAGTAATTTTTAACAAACCACCGACTTCTTCAGCATTTGGACCGGCAAAACGTACGTTACCTTGACCATAAATTACTTTATTTTCACCTGGGTTTTTTCCTTCCATCCAGACAGTAACATTTTGAGCAACTTGGTTTCTACCCACTAGAGAAACTTTTTGACCTGCGCTTGCAGAAGGCATTCCACTCTCTGTTTTTACATTACCGCTGGCAAAATATACATTACGTTTGTCATCTAGGCGACGGTTGGTAATCGCGCCATTGAAGGTAACGTTATTGCTTGAAACAGTATTGTTGTAAGCCATATCTGGTTCATGGAACTGTGCAGTCATATTCATCACACCGTCTTGTTTACCATCTCGGCTAGAATAGGCAACGCCTGTATATTTGGCAGATAAACCTTTTTTAGTCTTCATGTCATAGACATTGGCAACTATACCATTTTCAGTAGCAACTCGGTCGAAAATGCCGATGTTAAAAGGATTATTGAGTTCATAAGTGCCATCGCCATTTTTATAGCGCCATGCATTTAATGAGAGATATTGTTGATTGAAGCCATTGGCTTGTCCAACGTCATAGGTATAAATCGCACGAATTTCATTTGTCTTGCCATAGTTTAATGCACTGAACATTTCGGCAATTACACGTTTATTTTGGAATGCACCCAATGCTTTATTGTCATCAATACCGACATGGACTGAATATAAGGATACCTGCGTCATTTGTCCGTTATCGGCTACAATTTTTAGGCTGCCATCTTTTTGTGTAACCATAAAGTAGCTACCTGGTGCGAAGTGATATTGCTTGCCAGCAGACCACCCTAATGCTTTGAGACCTTTGCAAAATTCCCCAAAATCCCCTAAATTCCCATCAAGACATTTAGGGGATTTTCCATGAGCACCTTCTTCCAGCAAACCGCACAAGCCATGATTGCCAAACACATCGACCGCTTCCCACTATTGAAGTTGGATCAGGTGATTGATTGGCAGCCGATCGAA